>CAINGG010000524.1 GCA_903848435.1 uncultured Actinomycetes bacterium
GGCGTCAGCACGGTCGAAGCCATCGAGGATGCCATCGATGAGCTCGGGCGTCACAGCGTTGAGTCGCCGCGGGCGATTGAGCCGTATGCAGCCGACGCCCTCGGCGGGCGAGGAGTACTCGACGGTCACGGGGCGAGGCTACCGGGCGGGGGGCCTCAGCCGTACCAGGCCAGCGGGCAGCGCACCTCGGTCTGCGGCACCTTCAGCTTCGTGAGGTACTTCGTGATCGGAGTATTGATGCAGGAGCCGATGCGGCCGTAGATGATGTGGTGCGTGCCGCCGTAGCGCACAAGGCCGGCTCCGGGGAACGCCGCGGCCATCTCCAGTGCAGCGGTCCACGGAGTGCGGTTGTCGGCGATCGAGTTGGCGATGAGTGGCGGCGTCGTCAGCGTGATCGGCGAGGTGACCTGGCCGAGTGGCCGACCGAGCTTGGGCACGCCGGCGCACCAGGCGCCCTCGCGCAGCGCGGACTGCGCGACCGGTACGCCGCCTGCGGCATAGCCCTTCTCGGCGATCTCGGTGAGCGTCTCGATGCTCGGCCGATCGGGCATGTCGGCGCAGTTGACGTAGGTGAACTGCGGGTCGAACCAGCCCTTGGCTGCCGGTGTCGTGTCGAGCGCATCGCCGGCGCGCTCGGCGGCAGCCATGCGAATGTCGGCGCTGCGCCCTCGGATCGCGGCGTACAGCTGATCGATGAGATAGCGCGCGGAGCTCCACGTGGTCTGGAAGGACGCCCACTGGATGATGCTCTGCCCGGCCGACCAGCGAGTGATCCGCCCTCCGTCGCCGTCGGGGAGTGTCTTGGCGTCGAGTGCGTCGAAGACGGCGTCGTACTTGGCGCGGTAGTCGCCGCCGAAGGCGCCGAGCATGGTGTCGATGGCCGCGGGGTCATCCCAGGTGTGCTCGCGGGCCCACAGCTCGATCGTCGAGACGGGCGAGATGACGCCGTCAAGCAGCAGTGCGCGCACCCGCGTCGGGAAGTACTGCGCGTAGGCGCGGCCAACCGTGGTGCCGTAACTCATGCCCCAGAACGTGAGAGTGTCCTCGCCGAGTGCCTCCCGCAGGGCATCAAGGTCGTTGACCAGTTGCCATGTGCCGATGTAGGGGGCGTGCTCTGAGTTGGCGGCCAGGCACTGCTCGGCCGTGGCGGCCTGCGCCTCGACGTACTTGCGCACCCACTTGGCCCAGTCGATCGGGCCGGTCTTGGGCGGGCTCGCGCTCTTGCCGTTGCAACCGCCGATCGACGGCTGTGACATCCCGACACCGCGGGCATCCCAGGCGACGAGATCGAAGCGCTCGCGCACCTTGGTGGGCAGCAGCCCGTAGACCCAGGAGATGTTGCTGAGGGAGGCCGAGCCAGGGCCGCCAGGGTTGAAGGTGAGCACGCCGATCCGCTCGGCCGGGTTGGATGCGGGGATGCGGGCCACGGCGATCGAGTAGGTGCCGGAGACCTTCTTCGAGCCCCAGTCGCGAGGGACGACGAGGGTGGAGCAGCGCGCGGTGCCCGGTAGCGATGAGCCGCA
>CAINGG010000525.1 GCA_903848435.1 uncultured Actinomycetes bacterium
AAGGGCAAGATCATCAACCAGATCCAGGAAGACACCGGCGCCGACATCACGATCGAAGATGACGGCACCATCTACATCGGAGCCTCCGACGGCATCGCCGCCGAGGCGGCACGCGCCAAGATCAACGCCATCGCCAACCCGACGATGCCCGAGATCGGCGAGCGCTACCTCGGCACGGTCGTCAAGACGACCACGTTCGGCGCGTTCGTCTCGCTCGTCCCCGGCCGCGACGGCCTCCTGCACATCTCGGAGGTCAAGAAGCTCGCCCCCGGCAAGAAGCGACTCGAGAACGTCGAAGAGGTGCTCAAGGTGGGCGACAAGGTGCAGGTGGAGATCAAGGAGATCGACCCGCGCGGCAAGCTGTCGCTCGTCCCCGTGATCGACGAGTCGGCAGCCGACAAGCAGCCGGCGCCCGCCGACGCCTGATCGCAGACGTGACCGCACGCAGGGCCTCGACCCGCACTCTTCTTGAGGGCGCGGACGGGGCCCTCGTGCGTCGCACGGTCCTTCCGACTGGTCTGCGCATTGTCACCGAGTCAGTACCGGGCGTGCGGTCGGTGTCCTTCGGCGTGTGGGTCGGCGTCGGCTCGCGAGATGAGTCGCCGCGGCAGATGGGTTCTGCGCACTTCCTCGAGCACCTGCTCTTCAAGGGCACTCAGCGCCGGTCGGCGTGGGAGATCTCCTCGGCCATCGAGGCGGTGGGCGGTGAGATGAACGCCTTCACCACCAAGGAGTACACCTGCTACTACGCCCGGGTCCTGGACACCGATACCGCGCTCGCCGTCGACGTGATCAGCGACGTCGTGACCAACGGCCTGCTCGACTCGGCCGACATCGAAAGCGAGCGCGGGGTGATCCTCGAGGAGATCGCCATGAACGAGGATGACCCGGGCGACATCGTTCACGACCTCTTCATGGAGGCCTACTACGGCGCCACTCCGCTCGGGCGGTCGATCCTGGGCACCCAGGCCACCATCAATGACCTGTCCGCGCGCGGCATACGCGCGTTCTACCGCCGCAACTACGTCCCGTCTCGCATCGTCGTCTCAGCGGCCGGGTCGGTCGAGCACGATCAGATCGTTCGTCTCGTGACGGAGGCATTCGGCACCGAGGGTCCGCACGCGGGGTCCGAGCGTCGCTCCGTGCCCACCCGCTCGGCTGCCGCGCGCGGTCGCGGCACCTCGGCGATCCAGGTGCGACCGATCGAGCAGGCCAACCTCGTCATCGGATACGGCGGCCTGCGCCGCACCGACGATCGCCGTTATGCCCTGGGCGTGCTGAACGCCGCCCTCGGAGCTGGCATGTCGAGTCGACTTTTCCAGCGCGTGCGCGAGGAACGCGGGCTGGCGTACTCCGTCTACTCCTTCGTCTCCAGCTTCAGCGATTCGGGCTACACCGGCATCTACGCCGGCTGCCTGCCTGGCAAGGTCGCGGAGGTGGTGCAGGTGTGTCGCGAGACCGTCGCCGAAGTGATGCGCTCGGGCCTGACCGATGAGGAGCTCCAGCGCGGCAAGGGCCAGGTCAAGGGCGGGGTCGTGCTCGGGCAGGAGGACACCGGAGCCCGGATGAGCCGCATCGCCAAGGGGGAGTTGCTCTACGACGAGATCCCGTCGATTGACGACGTACTCGAGCGCATCGATGCGGTCGATCACGACGACGTACGCGCCCTCGCCGGGCGGCTCTTGGGTCATGAGCCGACGTACGCGCTCATCGGGCCCTTCGACGACGGCATCGACCTCGAGCGATAGGCGGGGCTTCCTGGCCTCCGGCGAGTCCTAGTACTCGCGAATGGTCTCGGCCTCCTTGGCCGGTCCGCGTCGCGCCAGGCGCATGAGTTCGGTCGCGTCCGTCGTGAGCAGGAATCCGTCGCCCACGTCGGCCTTCGCGGCCTTGCGGACCGCGCGGGCGTAGTCGACCTTGGTCGGGTACAGCTTCTTGAGTGTCGATTTCGTGAAGGGTGTCTGGAACCCGGTGAGTGGGCAGAAGAGCGGGCCCTTGCTGACCGGTCCGTGCGTGGCGACGGGGACGTCCATGGGCGACAGTCGGATGCCGCCGAGGGCATTGCCGGCATCGTCCCGGACGATTTGCCCGCCGGCTCGTTCGATGCGCGGCCCGATGGCGGGTGCCGTGCCGTCCTCCACCCAGCCGGCCAGCGATTCGAGAGCCGCATTCCACGCGAAGCGTGTCGGAAAGCCATTGACTCCCGAGGGCGCAACCCAATCGCACGCCGGCTTGAAGGGGATGCCGAAGTCGCGATCGAGGATGGTGAGCGCCTGCTCGGCCCCCCAGCGATCGTTGTGCGAGGACCCGGTGACCTCCCAGAGGCGGAAGCGGTCCGTATCGGAGTTCGCATCGGGCCGCCAGAGGGCGGAGTCGTCGCCCGAGGGAAAGCCCAGCGGATCGGATTCGGTCTGGAGGTTGAGCACCGGGGAGCCGCCGCCGGCGAGGCGGCGCTGATCCACCGATGCTGATGTGTTGGGGACGGTGCCGTCGACGGGCGCGGCGTATTGCAGGTTCGTGGCCCGGATCCCGCGGTAGGCCACCAGGAAGCCGTCGAAGACCTGGTGGCGAGGATGGATGGCATTGACGTAGGTGACGGCGTAGCCGGCCATCTGGGACTGCCCCGTGAGGTACGTGCTGGTGACGTCATATCCGTCGAGCGGACTGGTGGCCGCGCCGCGGGCGATGAGCGCTCCGACCTGCGATGTGAGGTCCCATGCCAAAGAGGGATCGCGGGACCCCTGCGCGGTGTCAGCCGCCGCCGCCGGAGTCATCAGGTTGAGGCCCAGCGAGGTGTAGCGCGCGCGATCGCGCGTGAAACTCTGGAGGGCGCGAATGCCGGTCTGCTGCACCGTGATGGCGACATAGGCCCAGCCCTCGCGCATGAGGTAGTCGTGCGAGTGCTCCCATGCGATGTCGAGGTCGACCGTCGTGGTCGTGTTCATCATCTCCACCAGCACGCGGCCATTGAAGTCGGCGGGGTTTGCCGGCGCACGCACGATGATGCGACTGCGGTAGTCGCCCTGCGGTGACGTTGGCGCGGGAGCAACCGACACCTCGGTGGAATCGCCAACGTAGGAGTAGACCTGCGGGTTGGTGACCGTGACGACGTATTCGCGTTCGAAGTATCCGCGCTTCGTGACGTCCTGCAGTGCTCCGGTGAAGATGGGGCCCGCGGGGATGGGCGTGATGGCCGGGAGGGGCACCGTCTCGCGCCCAGTATCGGCAGCCTGCGAGGCGGGCACCGTGCCGACGAGACCGGCGACGAGGGTGGTGGCAGCGAGGACGACGATCGGGCGCGGGCGCATCGGACCATCCTGGGGGCAAGCGATGCGCGATGCACGCCAGGGGCGCCCACTACGCTGGCCGCGTGGATCAGATCCGGGTGGGCGTCCTCGGCGCTGCCGGTCGCATGGGCGGCGAAGTCGTCCGCGCCGTCGATGACGCCGCTGACCTCGTCCTGGCGGCCGAGGCCGATCTAGGTGATCCGCTGTCCCGCCTCGTCTCATCATCCACCCAGGTCGTCGTCGACTTCACGACGCCCGATGTCGTGATGGATCACATCCGTTTCTGCATAGACAACGGCATCCATGCGGTTGTCGGCACGACCGGCTTCACCGAAGAGCGCCTGGCCCAGGTACGCGACTGGCTGGCGGCGGCGCCATCCGTCGGTGTCGTCATCGCGCCCAACTTCGGGCTCGGCGCGGTCCTGCTCATGCGCTTCGCCCGCGAGGCCGCGCCCTACTTCGAGTCGGTCGAGATCGTCGAGCTCCACCACCCCGACAAGCTCGATGCCCCGTCGGGCACGGCTGCGCACACTGCTCGGGCGATGGCCGCCGCGCGCGGGGCGGCGGGAGTTACCCCGGCCCCGGATGCCACGACCGGCGGCCTGACAGGTGCGCGCGGTGCCAGCGTGGACGGCGTCCCCGTCCACTCCGTGCGCTTGCGCGGGCTCGTCGCGCACGAGGAGGTACTCCTCGGCAACCCCGGCGAGGTCCTGACACTGCGTCACGACTCCCTTGATCGCGAGTCGTTCATGCCAGGCGTTCTGCTCGCTGTGCGCGCCGTAGGTTCGCGCCCGGGCCTGACGCTGGGCCTCGAGCCCCTGCTCGACCTGCCGTGACCCCACGCGCGTGGGCCTTCGTCCTCGTCGCGGCCGTGGCCGCCTACCTCGTGCTCGCCGGCGCGCGAGGAATCGCGCTCATCACCTCGGGGGACGCGGTGCCGGTGGCGCTGGGGATCGCCGTGCTCGTCATCCCCTTCATCGGCGCGTGGGTCGTCTGGCGCGAGATCTCCTTCGGCCATGCCATGCAGCGGATGGGGCGGCAGTTGGCAGCGGAGGGTGACCTGCCCGTTGATGACTTCGCGCGCATGCCGTCCGGACGCTTGGTGCGCGAAGACGCGGAGAGGTTCTTCGCGGCCGAGAGCGCGCGCGTCGAGGCCCGCCCGGACGACTGGCGCTCGTGGTATCGCCTCGGACTGGCCTACGACGCGGGCCGCGACCGGCGACGGGCCCGAGAGGCGATGCGCCACGCGCTGCGCCTCTTCGAAGCTCGCTGATTCACGGGCGCGTCTCGCGCCACCAGACGTCGAATCTGTCGCGACATGCGTGCCAGGCCTGTGGGCGCAGCCATAGATCGGGGCTCACGGTCGAGATCGTCGTGGCTTCTTCGCCCTGCGGAGTGTCGAGCGCTACTGACTGCGCGCTCGCCCGCACCGGCAGGCCGAGCCAGCCTCGCGGTGTCTGCTCGACGCGTACTGCGACAACGTCGTCCCACGGGATCAACGTGGTGCTCAGCACGCGCGAGACCTTGACGCCGCGGTCGCTCAGGTAGGTGCCCGCTGCCCAGCCGCGCAGCAGCAGGGCGCCGGTGGGGAGCAGCACGGCAACGACCAGGGCGATGGCATACAGGGACGGGGCGGCGACAAGGGAGATCAGCGCCGAAGGAAGCAGGCTGATCCAGACGAGCGAGACCGCGATGAGGAACCCCAGACGCCACGGTCCGCGCGGGGGGATGCGCAGCCACTTCACCTGCTGCGACTCGTGATCGACCGGGCCGGTGGGCGAACTCGGCCACAGGAAGCCCAGCAGGGGTCGGCGCTCGATCACGGCATCCAGCCCAGGGCCCGCACTCCTGCCGTGATGAACGCGGCCCCGAGGATGACGACCAGGAATGGCGCACGCACGATCAACAGGACGACCGCTGCCGCGAGTCCCACGACCCGCGCATCAACCTCGACGGTCTGGCCACTCGTGAAGGTCCAGAGCCCCACGAGCGCGGACAGCAGCGCCACCGGGATGAGCACCGTGATGCGCTGGGCCACGGGTTGGTCGAGCCACCGCTGGGGCACCGAGTAGCCCGCGAGCTTGATGCCGTAGCAGACCACCGACGCCACGATGACCGTCGTCCACATCATGTCGCCGCACCGCCTGCACCACGCCGAAGTTCCGGGAGGGCGAGAAGAAGGCCGGTGATGACTCCGGCGGCCCCGGCGATCAGCACCGGGATCCCGGGTGGCAGTAGTGGGGTGAAGGCGACGGCGCACACCAGCGACACCGCGAACACCGCGCGCATGGACCATGACGTGAGCCGTGGCCAGATGAGGGCGAGAAAGGCGGCTGGGCCAGCGGCATCGAGGCCCAGCACGGCCGGGTCGTCGAGGAGCCCTGCGGCGATAGCGCCGATCAGCGTGCCCACGTTCCAGCAGATGAATATCGCGATGCCGGTCGACCAGAAAGCAAGGCGTGCGCCCTCGTTCGTCTCGTCGTGCCCTACGGCCATGCCGGTGGACTCGTCGATGGTGAGCTGTGCGGCTGCGAGTCGTCGCCATCCGCGCGGTCGCAGCACACTGGCCATGTGCACCGAGTAGAAGGCGTTGCGGCTTCCGATGAGCGCGGCGGTGGCGACGGCAATGACGGCTCCGCCGCCGGCGCCGACGATCGCGATGAGCGCGAACTGTGATGCCCCGGTGAACATGAGCAGTGACAAGGCCTGGGTCTGCCAGATCGAGAGCCCGGCGGACACCGAGAGGGCGCCGAAGGACAGTGCGTAGGCGCC
>CAINGG010000526.1 GCA_903848435.1 uncultured Actinomycetes bacterium
CGTTGTGAAAGTGGGTCTCGACCACGTGCGAGATCGTCAGACCGTGCTCGGCAACGAGCTGCTCAACGCGATCGATATCGCGCTGCGGGTCGACGACCAACGCGACGCGACCATCATGCACGACGTAGCTGCGATCGCCGAGTCCGGCAGACTCGAGAATGAGCACGTGGGGGGTTCCGGCCATCGGCATGGGACCAACCTCCTGCGATCGCGGTCGCTCGACTATAACCCGAGGGGCACACGCCGCAGGGTGTCGGCCGCAGCTTGCGACATGAGCAGACCGGCCGCCGGCGTGGGATGCAATCCGTCGGCGGAGTAGCCGTAGTTCCAGCCACCCGCGAGATTGCGCAACGGAGCGGCGGTATCCAGCAGGATGACCCCTTCCTGCGCCGCCCAGACCCTCAGTGCGTCATTGAGGGCGACAGCCCGGGCGTCGGCGTAGGGATCGTCTCGCGGCGGGACCGTGCACACGGCGAGCACAATCCCGTAGGCGTCGGCCGCATCCTTGATGCGCTGGAAGTTCGACATGACGTAGGACAGGTCGATCTCGCCGGAGATGTCGTTGGTGCCTCCGTGCACGATCAGGATGTCGGGTGAGAGCGCGAGCGCGTTGTAGGCCTGGTCGGCAATCCACTGAGTCGTCATGCCGATCTCTGCCACGGTTCCGCCCCAGCGCACCGCGCCGACGCTGTCGTCGATGAGGCCGTAGAACCAGGAGTACTCGTCGACAACGCCGAACGACGGATCAGTAGCTCCGCGTGTAATCGAATCTCCGAGGAAGACCGCCACAGGACGCTCCTCGACGGGCACGAAGGTCGGCGACGACGTCGGACCTGACGTGGCGCTCGACGTCGGCAGCGGTAGCGAGGAGGGCGACGCGGGCAGCTCGCTCGGCTGCGGCGTGGGCGCCGGGGCCCCTGAGGGGACGGTGGTGGGTGGTGCGGCCGATGTCGAGGCGACGGGGCCGGTGGCCACGGCCAGGCTGATGCCCAGCAGGACCAGGAAGGCCGCGCCCGCACCCAGCAATCGCAGCGACCAGTCCACGCCTCCATTGAACCTTGCCCAGCCCCCTAAGGCGCACCTCAGGACGCGTGACGAGCGCCACGCTCTGTGCCCCCACCCCCACGAGGGGCCCGTGGCATCACGGAGCATGGAGGCGAGCCGTCGGAGATCCCGCGGCTCGGACACGACGGGGACGACGCCCTACAGGGCCGATTCCCTCGAAGGAGTGAGACCCATGATCGAGTTCGGCTCGGTCTTCGCCAGCCTGCTCTCCCGGTCTACGCCGGACGAGCCCACCTGGCGCGATCGCGAGTATCGCGACCACGAGCCCCGCATCAGCCGCAACATCGGCTGAGCGAACCCGCCTAGGGTTCCGGGTGTGAATCCATCGCACGGCCAGGACGGGCCTCCCCCCGAGGACCCGTCCTCCGTGCGGTGCGACAAGCCCGTGGGGGAAGCGACTCAGCCTCTGCTCGACTACCCCGTCGAACTGCCTGTCTCCGCACGTCGGCCCGAGATCGTCGACGCCATCCGCGACCACCAGGTCGTGATCGTCGCCGGCGAGACTGGATCGGGAAAGACGACGCAACTACCCAAGATGTGCCTGGAGGCGGGACGCGGGTGCATCGCGCACACCCAGCCACGTCGCATCGCCGCGCGTGCGGTGGCCGAGCGGCTGGCGGAGGAGATGGCGACGCCGCTCGGGGGCTTTGTCGGATACCGCGTCCGCTTCACCGACCAGACCGCGCCAGACACGGTGCTCACCGTCATGACCGACGGCATCCTGCTGGCATCGATCCGTCGCGACCGCATGCTGCGGTCCTACGACACGATCATCGTCGACGAGGCGCACGAGCGATCTCTCAACATCGACTTCCTCCTCGGTTACCTCGCATGGCTCCTGCCGCGTCGGCCCGATCTGAAGGTCGTCATCACGTCGGCCACCCTCGATACCGCCGCACTGTCGGAGCACTTCGGCGGTGCACCGGTCATCGAGGTCACCGGACGTACCTATCCGGTTGAGGTCCGCTACCGACCCCAGGACGACATCGACGAGGTCGATGCGGTGCGCGATGCGGTAGGCGAGCTCGTCGCGGAAGGGCCCGGCGACATCCTGGTCTTCCTCTCCGGCGAACGCGAGATCCGTGACACCGCCGAGGCACTGGCCGCCTCAGTGCCCCGCGGCACGGAGATCGTGCCGCTCTTCGGGCGCCTGTCATCAGCAGAGCAGCATCGCGTTTTCGCACCGCATGACGCCAGGCGCGTCGTGCTCGCCACCAATGTCGCGGAGACCTCGCTCACCGTGCCCGGCATTCACTATGTCGTCGACGCCGGGACGGCGCGTATCTCGCGCTACAGCACGCGCC
>CAINGG010000527.1 GCA_903848435.1 uncultured Actinomycetes bacterium
CGCCGCGCTGACGGAGTCGGGTAGTTCCCACGCGAGGGCACTGCCGAAGTCGCGGCCCGGCACTCCGGGGCCGCCGGGATTGGCGATGAGCGCGCCGAGCCGCTCGCCGGTCGCAGGCGTGCGGCGTACCGCGATCGAGATGGTCGGGCCATCCGGGTCGGCGTAGTCGAGAGGCACGACGAGCCGCGCGCACTGTGAGTCCCCGCCGCAGGGACGCCAGTCGAGGGCAGGAGCAGCCTCGGCGGAGGCGGCCGGAGCGGGAATGATCACGGCGGCCAGGCAGACCACGATCACCAGCGCCCGCCTCATAGGCCGAACTTAGACCGAAGGCCCGCGGGATTGCCCCGCGAGGACCGGGCGGACGGGGGTGGGCCAACCGTCGTCGGTCATGGGAGACTGACTGACCGGGCAGGCCCCCTGGGCCTCCCGAACGAAGGGATCTCCATGACGGCCGTGGGCAACTCCACGTTCCGCTTCCGCGATACCGCCGTGCTGTCGGTGTCCATCGCCGAGGCGCCCCTGGTGATGACCTCCGCCGAGATCGACGAGGCCCTGGCCGCGACCTACGAGCGGGTGGGCGTCCGCCCGGGCCTGCTCGAGAGCCTGGCCGGCATCAAGGAGCGCCGCTGGTGGCCGGAGGACGTGTCCTTCGCCGACGCGGCCGCGATGGCGGGGGCCAAGGCCCTCGCTGACGCCGGGGTCGACCCGGGCAAGGTGGGCCTGCTGGTTGACACGTCCGTCTCCCGGGCGCACCTGGAGCCGTCCGCCGCCGTCGACGTGCATCACCAGCTCGGCATGCCGTCGAGTTGCATGAACTTCGACCTGTCCAATGCGTGCCTGGGTTTCGTCAACGGCATGCACCTCGCGGGCATGATGATCGACGCGGGCCAGATCGACTACGCCATCGTCGTCGATGGCGAGGGTTCGCGTGAGCTGCACGAGCGCACCATCGCCCGCCTGCAGCGCGACGACGCCACGGCCGACGACATCTTCGAGAACTTCGCCTCGCTCACGCTCGGCTCCGGGGGAGCTGCCATGGTCCTGGGCCGTGCCAGCGAGCACCCGGAGGGCCACCGATTCGTCGGTGGAGTGTCGCGGGCGGCCACCCAGCACCACCGCATTTGCGTGGGCGACATGCATCAAATGCGCACCGACTCTCGGGCCCTGCTCGAAGCCGGGCTGCAGTTGTCGGTCGAGATCTGGACCGAGGCCAAGCAGCACTTCGACTGGTCCGACCTCGACTGCTACGTCATCCACCAGGTGTCCAACGTTCACACGCAGGCGATCACCGCTGCCCTCGAGATCGATCCCGCGCGGGTGCCGATCACGTTCCCCACGCGCGGCAACATCGGCCCCGCGTCCATCCCCTTCACCCTGGCCCTGCAGACCGACGATCTGCGCGCTGGCGATCGCGTGGGGTGCCTGGGCATCGGGTCGGGGCTCAACGCCTCCGTCATCGAGATCGCCTGGTAGCGCGCGCCCGTGTCGGCGCCCGCCCTCGTTCCACCGCCCGGCCTGCCGGGGCTTGATGCTGCGTGGTCTCGCTTCGTCGACGTTCCTGGCCGAGGCACCTTCCACGTGCTGGAGCGCCCGTCCGTCGGCGCACCCGAGCTGACGGTCATCGCCGTTCACGGCAATCCCACGTGGTCGTACCTGTGGCGTCGGCTTCTTGCGCAGGCGCCCCCCGCTTGGCGCGTCATCGCCATCGATCACCTCGGCATGGGCTACTCCGAGCGCACATCGGGGGTACGCCGTCTCGCGGAGCGCATCGACGACCTCGACGCGCTCACCGCGGCGATGGAGGTCGACGGCCCGGTCGTCACGGTGGCCCATGACTGGGGCGGCCCCATCTCGCTCGGCTGGGCGTTGCGCCACCGCCCACAGCTGCGCGGGATCGTCCTGACCAACACGGCCGTCCACCAGCCCCCGCGCGCGCCGGCACCGACGCTCATCCGGCTGGCCCGGCTGCGTCCCGTCCTGCGCACTCTCACCGAGCGCACCCCCGGTTTCGTGCGCGGCACGACGTGGCTGTCGCGCGGCATGCCCGCCGACGTCATCGATGCCTACCGTGCGCCCTATCGCGACGCGGGCTCTCGGCGGGCCATCGGCGACTTCGTGGCCGACATCCCCCTCGAATCCACTCACCCGAGCGCGGCCACGCTCGATGCCATCGCGGACGACGTGCGCGCGCTCACCGACGTACCCGTCTTCATCGCGTGGGGGTCGGACGATCCTGTCTTCTCCGACCGCTACCTGCGCGACCTGGTCACCCGCATGCCGCATGCCGATGTCCACCGCTATGAGAAGGCGAGACACCTCGTCACCGAGGACGCCCCCGCGTGCGTCGGCGACATCATCGAGTGGATCGCGCACCTGTCCGAGCCCCTGCGTGAGACCGAGAAGGCTGCTGCCACCACCGACTCGATGGGCGCGCTCTTGATGTCGCGAGCCAACGACGTATCCGTGGCCATTGCCGACCTGAGATCGGGGCTGCGCGTGAGCTGGTCGGTCCTCGCGGCGCGCACCCGCGAGATCGCCGCCGGCCTACGCGATCTCGGGGTCGCGCCAGGGGACCGGGTAGCGATGCTCGTGCCTCCGGGACCCGACCTCGTCGCGGCCGTGTATGCCACGTGGCGCATCGGTGCCATCGTCGTCGTCGCCGACTCCGGCCTCGGCGTGCGCGGCATGCGCCGGGCACTGCGCAGTGCCGAGCCCCAGCACGTGATCGGCATTCCCGCAGGCCTCGGTCTTGCCCGCACCCTGGGACTACCCGGACGGCGCATCCTGGTCGGACGCACCGGACCGGCGACGCGCATCCTCGCCGCCGACGCCACGTTGTCGGAGGTGGCGCGTCGCGGCCGTGCGCTGGCGTCGCCGGACTCCGAGCTGCCCGCCCCCGACGACGACGCGCTCGTGGTGTTCACCTCGGGCGCCACCGGGCCCGCCAAGGGTGTCGTCTACACGCATCGACGGCTGTGGGCCTTGCGTGATGCCCTGCGCGACGCCTACGACATCCACCACGACGGGGAGCGCCCGGACGCGCTCGTTGCCGCATTCGCCCCGTGGGCAGTGCTGGGTCCCGCCCTCGGCATTGCCTCGGCGATTCCCGACATGGAGATCACGGACGCGTCGAGCCTGACCGCCGACACGACCGCCGCGGCAGTCCGCGCCGTGGGTGGCACGTTGATGTGGACGTCGCCGACCGCGCTGCGCGCGATCGTCTCGACGGCCGACCACCTCACCGCCGCCGGGCGGATCGACCTGGAGGGACTGCGGCTGGTGCTGGCCGCCGGGGCACCCGTGCCGCCCGAGCTCCTCGACCAGGCCGCTCAGCTCATGCCGAAGGCTGAGTTCGCGACGCCCTACGGCATGACCGAGGCACTGCCGCTCACCGAGGTCACGATCGATGAACTACGCACGGCGCAGGGAGCTGGCGTCCTGGTCGGTCGGGCGCTGTCCGGCGTTGACATCGCGATCGCTCCGCTCGGAGCCGATGCCGCGCCCGCCAATGATCTGGTGACCGCGCCCGACATCACCGGCGAGATCGTCGTGCGCAGCGCGTGGATGCGCGATCGCTACGACCGTCGATGGGCCACGCAGCGCCGAGCGGACACACCGGCCGGATGGCATCGCACGGGCGACGTCGGTCACCTCGACAGCGAGGGACGCCTGTGGGTGGAGGGCCGGCTCGCGCACGTGCTGGTGACGGCTGACGGGCCGGTGACCCCGGTGGCCGCCGAGCTCGCGGCGCAGCGCTGCGCCGACACCTCGCTCGCGGCGCTCGTGGGCATCGGGCCCGCTGGCACGCAGGTGCCTGTCATCGTGCTCCTCGCGCCGGGTCCGGCGATGGGCCTGGCCGACGTGGAGCTGACCGGTCGCGTACGCGCGGCCGTCGCGCAGGCCACTGGCCTGGAGCTCGCCGCGGTGCTGACGATGCGCGCCCTGCCCGTCGACGTGCGGCACCGCTCCAAGATCGATCGCACGCGCATCGCGCGCGAGGCGTCGTCCTTCCTGGCGGGGGAAGGCGACGATGGCTGAGCGCGTCCTGGTGACCGGCGGCTCGGGAGTCGTCGGCTCGGCAGTAATCCGCTCCCTCATCGCCTCGGGTCGGCAGGTTGTCTCGTTGCAGCGCGGTGCGCTGCCCGCGGCCCTCACCGCGCTGGGCGTGCAGGAGGCGCGCGGGGACGTGGCCAACGCCGTAGCGGTCGCGCAGGCCATGCAGGGCATCGATGCGGTTGTGCACGCTGCTGCCCGCGTCGAGATCACCGGACCATGGGCGGACTTCGAGGCGATCAATGTGGGCGGGACACACGCGGTGCTCGATGCTGCCGAGGGTGCCGGGGTGTCGCGGGTGGTGTTCGTGTCCTCGCCCTCCGTCGCGCACGTGGGCGAACCACTGGTCGGCGCGAGCGCATCGCCTGCCGATCCCGATCGCGCCCGGGGCAACTACTCACGCAGCAAGGCGGTCGCCGAGGTCGACGCGCTGTCGCGAGACAGGCCAGGATTTGCCGTGACAGCGATCCGGCCGCACCTGGTCTGGGGTGTCGGCGACACCCAGCTCACGGAGCGGATCATCCAGCGCGCGCGGGCTGGTCGACTCGTGACGATCGGCTCGGGCGCTGCGCTGATTGACACGACCTATATCGACAATGCCGGCGATGCCATCGTGTGCGCGCTCGACCGCGTGGCAGAGGTCGGGGTGCACGGACAGCCGCTGGTCGTGTCCAACGGCGAGCCGCGCACGGTCGCGGAGATGCTCACGCGCATTGCCCAGGCGGCCGGAGCGCCGGGGCCACGCCGCTCCGTGCCCTTTGCCGTGGCGCGCGCCGGGGGCCGCGTGCTCGAGGAGTACTGGGAGAGGTCCGGTCGGCCGGGGGAGCCCCCGGTGACGGCTTTCCTGGCCGAGCAGCTCGCGACTGCCCACTGGTTCGACCAGCGGGCCACCCGCCGCCTCCTGGGCTGGACGCCCCGCGTGAGC
>CAINGG010000528.1 GCA_903848435.1 uncultured Actinomycetes bacterium
CCGATCTCGATCCCACCGACGGAGAGGCACCCATCGGCGGCGACGATGGCGACATCAGCGAGGAGGCCGGGCTACCCGCCGACCCGACGCTGCCGACCGATCCCGGGACGGGCGAAGCCGAGACGCCCGTGCTGGAGGGTCCGTGAGCACTGCGGCTCCGCCCCGACGTCCCGCCCCTGCCAATCGCCGCCCTCAGCCACGCCCGACCACCCGCGCGCCACGCCCCCTGCGCCTGGGCAATGCTCGCCGTCGAGCGGGCGTGCTCTTCATCGCCGCTGTCATCGTCCTGTGCGCCTTCGCCGTTCGACTGCTGGAGATCCAGGCCTTCCGTGGCGACGCACTAGCCGCGGCGGCGATCGACCAGCGCACGACGACCGTCACCGTGCTGGCCGATCGCGGTGACATCCTCGACGCCAACGGCGTACCCCTCGCCTCCTCGGTCGAGGCGCGCAACGTCACGGCTGACCAGACGCTCATCACCGATCCCTACTCGACGGCGCGTGAACTGGCCCCCGTGCTGGGTGAATCCGTGACCGACCTCGCTGCTCGACTGACGGGCGACCGGCGCTTCGTGTATGTCGCCAAGGCGATATCGCCCGAGCAGTGGCGCCAGATCGATGACTTGGGGCTCATCGGCATCTTTAGCGAGACGACGACCAAGCGCATCTATCCGGCCGACAGCGTGGGCGCCAACGTCGTGGGCTTCGTGGGTTCAGATGGCCAAGGACTCGGCGGTGTCGAGTATGCCTTCGACGACGTGCTGTCGGGTACCGACGGCTACCGCACCTACGAACGCGGCGCGGGTGGCGCTGCCATCCCGACGGCCGACATGTCGCATCAGGACCCGATCGCGGGCAGCCCGGTTAGCCTGACGATCGACCGCGACATCCAGTACGTCGCGCAGCGAGCGCTGGCCAACGAGGTGGCGGCGTCCGGGGCCGAGAGCGGGTCCATCGTGGTCATGGACCCCCGCACGGGTCACATCCTCGCCCTCGCGAGCGTCCCCAGCTTCGACCCGAACGATCCCGGTTCCGCCGATCCGGACAACCTCGGCAATCGCGCGCTCTCGGATGCCTTCGAGCCGGGCTCGACCGCCAAGATCATGACGATCGCCGCCGTGCTGGAAGAGGGTGGCGCCGCGCCCACGACCGTCTTCAAGGTGCCCGGCACGCTTGAGCGGTCAGGCAAGAGATTCCACGATGCCAGCGAGCACGGGACCTACAACTGGGACCTCACCACCATTTTCTCGCAGTCATCGAACATCGGCACGATCCTCGCGGCTGAGACGATCGATGAGGGCGTCTACTACGACTATCTGCGCAAGTTCGGCATGGGTGAACCGACTGGACTGAACTTCCCCGGTGAGACCCAGGGCTTCCTGCCGCCGATGGATGAATGGTCAGGCACGACATTCCCCACGCTGACCTTCGGCCAGGGCTTCAGCATCAACGCGGTGCAGATCGCCGGGGCGTTCGCCACCATCGCCAACGACGGAGTGCGGGTGCCTCCCACCCTCGTTGCGAGCGGGGCGGTGGCGCCGGAGGGAACCCGCGTGGTCAGTGAGCACACCGCGCGCACGGTCCGCGAGATGCTCGAGAAGGTCGTCACCGACGAAGGCACCGCCCCCATGGCGGGGATCCCCGGATATCGCGTCGGCGGCAAGACCGGCACGGCGCAGGTCATCAACCCTGAATGCGGTTGCTACGACGGCAGCACCATCGGTTCGTTCATCGGCATGGCACCGATCGAGGCACCTGAGTTGGTAGTCGGGGTGACGATCGTGCGGCCCAAGGTCGAGCAACTCGGTGGCGAATTGGCTGGCCCCGTCTTCCGCGAGGTCATGACGTATGCACTGCAGGCCCGTCGCGTCGCTCCGGTGACGTCGACCAATAACGGATAGCCTTCCGTCGTGTCCGCCATGCTGCGTCCTGCTCCCGTGGCGCGCACGCTAGGTGAACTCGCCGATGACTGCGGATTGCAGGTGGCCGGCATCGATCGTGCAGTCGTGGTCACCGGCATCACCTTGGATTCACGTTCGGTGGAGCCGGGTGATCTTTTCGCCGCGCTGCCAGGCGCGCACGTGCACGGTGCTGAGTTCTGCCCACAGGCACGCGAGCGTGGTGCGGTCGCGGTCCTGACCGACGAGACGGCCGACGTGGCCGGCCTTCCCGCCCTGCGGGCCCGCGACCCGCGCTCCGTGGTGGGGGCCCTGGCTGCCGAGATCTACGGTCGACCGGGCGACGACCTGCTGATGGTGGGGATCACGGGTACCAACGGCAAGACGACCACCGCCTTCCTGGTCGAGGCCGGGCTTCGCGCGGCGGGCTACGCCACCGGGGTCATCGGCACCACCGGCGTTCGCCTGGGCGACGCTGCTGTCCCCGCGTCCCGCACCACCCCGGAGGCACCCGAGCTCCATGCGCTGTTGGGTGTCATGCGTGAGCGCGGCATCGACGCAGTTGCCATGGAAGTCTCCAGCCATGCACTCGCGCTCGGGCGCGTGGACGGCATCGTGTTCGACATTGCCGTCTTCACGAATCTCTCGCAGGATCACCTGGACTTCCACGGCACGATGGAGTCCTACTACGAGGCCAAAGCCTCCCTCTTCACTCCCCAAAGGGCCCGGCAGGCCATCATCGGGGTTGATGACGAGTGGGGTGCGCGCCTGGCCCGAGAGACGACACTTCCTGCGACCACCTTCGCACTCGACCACGCTGCCGACGTGCGCTGTATCGACTTAGCTGACGATCTCGGCGAGCAGCGCATGACGGTGAAATGCGACGGGCTCGATCACGAGGTCTTCGTCGGCATACCCGGGCGATTCAATGCCGCCAACGGCCTCGCAGCATGGACCGCGCTGCACGTTCTGGGCTTGCCCGAGGGGGTACTCGCGACCGCCATGCGAGACGTACGCGTGCCCGGGCGCATGGAGCTCGTCGATGAGGGACAGGACTTTGTCGCGGTGGTCGACTACGCGCATAGTCCTGATTCCGTCGAGAGGGTCATCAGTTCCGTGCAACCCGCGCAGGGCGGACGCCGCATCGTGGTTCTCGGATGCGGCGGGGACCGCGATCGCGATAAGCGTCCGATCATGGGGCGCATTGCCAGCACGCTTGCCGATGTCCTCATCGTCACCGATGACAATCCGCGCTCGGAGGACCCAGCCGAGATCCGGGCCGCGATGCTGGCCGGCATCACGGTGCCGCACGGGCAGGTGGACGAGATCGCCGATCGCCGAGCTGCCATTGTCAGCGCGGTCGCGCAGGCTCGCGCGGGTGACGTGGTGCTCATCCTCGGCAAGGGGCACGAACCGGGGCAGGAAGTCGGCTCGGTCGTCCATCCCTTCAGCGACCGGGAGGAACTCAGCATGGCCCTGAGGTCGTCATGATCCCCATGACCCTGGCCGAGATCGCCGGAGTCGTCGGCGGACGCATCGCTGATGGTGACGCCGATATCGTGGTCACGTCCGCTGTTGCCGACTCGCGCGATGCCGTGCCCGGATCGATGTTCGTCGCGATCGACGGACAGCGTGTTGACGGACATGACTTCGTTGACGATGCCCGCGCGCGCGGTGCGGTGGTCACCCTCTCGTCGCGAGCCGTGGGATCACCTGCCGTCGTCGTCGATGATCCTGTCCGGGCACTGGGCACGCTGGCGGGCTACGTCATCCGGCGCCTGCCCGAGACGCTGGTGCTGGGTCTCACCGGTTCGAGTGGCAAGACGACAACGAAGGACATGCTTGCGGCGATCCTTGCTCCGCACGGCGAGACGGTCGCTCCGCGCAACTCCTTCAATTCCGAGGTGGGCCTCCCGCTCACGGTGCTGTCGTGCACGACCACGACCCGGTACCTCGTCCTGGAGATGGGGATGCGCGGCATCGGCCACATCTCCTACCTGTGCGAGATTTCCCATCCGCGCATCACGGGCCTGATCAATGTCGGCTCGGCGCATCTTGAACTCCTCGGGAGTCGTGAGGCCATCGCCGAGGCCAAGGGGGAGATCGTCGAGGGGCTGCCAGAAGATGGCGTCGCCGTCCTGCATGCCGACAACCCGCTGGTCATGGCTCAGGCGCCGCGCACTCGGGCGCGAGTACTCACTTTCGGCGAGGCCGCCGACGCCCATGTGCGGGCCTCGGACGTGACCCTCGACGCACTCGCGCGACCGGCCTACAGCGTCCACGTCGGCGGCGAGTCGGCGCGGATCCAATTGGCGATGGCAGGGGAGCACCAGGTGGCCAACGCGCTGGCGGCCACGGCCATGGCTCTCGCCGCGGGCATCGACCTCGAAGACATCGTGGAATCTCTCGCAACGTATGAGCCGGTGAGCAAGTGGCGCATGGAGGTGCACGAGCGTTCTGATGGCATCATCGTCGTCAATGACGCGTACAACGCCAACCCCGAGTCCACGCGCGCGGCACTCAAAGCACTCGCGGCCATGGGCCAGGGCCGGCGTACCTGGGCCGTCGTGGGGGAGATGAGGGAGATCGGGGACACGTCGGTGGACGAGCACGATGCCATCGGACGACTGGCCGTCCGGCTCGATATCAATCGCCTGGTCGCGGTCGGCGAAGGGGCGCGACCGGTGCACCTCGGGGCGAGTCAGGAGGGTTCCTGGGGCAATGAGTCCACGTGGGTTCCTGATGCCGACACGGCGCTGCGGTTGCTGCGCGAAGAGCTGCGACCTGGCGACGTGGTGCTCGTCAAGGCCTCGCGCTCGATCGGTCTCGACGCGGTGGCCACCGGCCTGCTCTCGGAGGCGCCATGAAACTCGTGGTCGCCTCGGGTGTCATCTCGGTTCTCGTCGTCTTCATCGGCACGCCCCTGCTCATCAAGTTGCTGCTGCGCCGCGGCTATTCGCAGGCGATCCGGGTCTCGACCGAAGCGGAGCCCTACCCCGAACATGAGGGGAAGCGAGGGACTCCGTCCATGGGCGGCGTGGCGATCATCACGGGCGTTGTCATCGCCTACGGCCTCACGCACCTCATCTTTTGGACCCCACCCTCGCCGTCGGCGCTTCTGATCCTCTACCTCATGCTGGGGCTCGCGGCGGTCGGTGTTGCGGATGACTATCTGAAGATCTTCAAGCAGCGATCCACGGGCCTGCGCGCTCGCACCAAGCTCATTGGTCAGGCGGTCATCGCGCTGAGCTTCGCCTATCTGGCGCTGCAGTTCCCCAATGCCATCGGGGAGACGCCCGCCGTGACCGCCGTCTCCTTCATTCGCGACACGCCCCTGGTACTGCCGGTGGCGCTGTACGTGCTGTGGATCTGGTTCCTGGTCACGGCATCAACCAATGGCGTCAATCTCACCGATGGCCTTGACGGCCTGGCCACGGGTGCAGCGACGATGACGTTCGGGGCCTATGTGCTCATCGGCGTCTGGCAGTACGGCCAATCGTGCTTCTTCACTCCCGGGGCCGCGTGCTATCCGACCGCGAGCCCCCTCGACCTGGCCGCCCTGGCGGCGGCGTGCGCCGGAGCTTGCTTCGCGTTCCTTTGGTACAACGCCGCGCCGGCAAAGATCTTCATGGGCGACACGGGCTCCCTCGCCATCGGCGGGGCAATCGCCGGCTTCGCGGTCATCAGCCGCACCGAGTTGCTGCTCGCACTGCTCGGCGGACTGTTCGTCCTCGTCTCCCTGTCGGTCATCGGGCAGGTCGCCTCCTACAAGGTCCTGCATCGCCGCATGCTGCTCATGGCCCCGCTGCACCACCACTTCGAGATGAAGGGCTGGCCCGAGGTCAACATCGTGGTGCGCTTCTGGATCGTTCAGGGCATGTGCGTCGCGCTCGGCCTCACCATCTTCTACGCCGAGTGGGTGCGTGCATGACGCGCGACCTGGCCGCGCTGACCTCTTCCACTTCTGACTGGGCAGGGCTGCGGGCAACCGTTGCGGGCATAGGCATCGCCGGATTCGCGGCAGCCGATGCCCTCTTGTCCGTCGGCGCTGACGTGACGGTCATCGATTCGGGTGACGACGAACGGCGACGCGAGAAGGCGACCATCCTCGAAGTCCTCGGTGCCGAGGTGCGCCTCGGATGTCGCGACTCAGCGGCCGATGACGCCGACGTGCTCGTTGTCTCCCCGGGTATCAAGCCCCGAGATCCGGTCATCGTCAGCGCGCTCGACCGATCGATCCCGGTGTGGGGGGAGCTCGAGGTTGCCTGGCGCATGCGTCGGGCGGAGTCACCCGCGCCTTGGCTGTGCGTGACCGGGACCAACGGCAAGACGACGACGACGTTGATGCTCGATGCGATCTTGCGCGCTGACGGACGGGCGAGTGCGGCAGCCGGCAACGTGGGCTTCTCGCTCATCGATGCTGTTCGCGACCCCTCGCTCCAGGTGATCGCCACCGAGGTCAGTGCCACCCAGATGCCCTTCGTGGGGTCCATGAGCCCGGAGTCGGCCGCGTGCCTCAATCTCGCCCCCGACCACCTGGACTTCTTCTCGTCCATGCAGGAGTACGCGTCCAACAAGGCGCTGGTCTACCGCCAGGCGCGCGTCGCCGCCGTCTACAACGCGGATGATCCGGTGACCGAGCAGATGGTGCGCGACGCAGACGTAGTCGAGGGGTGCCGCGCCATCGGTTTCACCCTCGGCGTGCCGGGAGTGGCGATGCTCGGCGTCGTCGACGGCGTCCTCGTCGATCGCGCCTTCATCGATGATCGGCGTACCCACGCCCAGGAGCTCGCGTCGGTCGACGACGTGCCCAGCAAGAGTCCCGCCAACATCGCCAACGCGCTCGCTGCTGCAGCGCTGGCTCGTTCATTCGGCGTGACGCCCAGTGCGGTGTGCACCGGCCTGCAAGGTTTCACGCCAGCACCCCATCGCGTCACGCGGGTGGGTGAGGTCGATGGCGTTGTCTACGTCGACGATTCCAAGGCGACCAACACGCACGCAGCTCAGGTTTCTCTGCGCGCCTTCGACTCCGTCGTCTGGATTGCCGGCGGTCAGGCGAAGGGGCAGTCGTTCGATGACCTTGTCCGCGAAGTGGCGCCCCGGTTGCGTGGAGTAGTGCTCCTCGGCGTCGATCGCGGCGTGATCCGGGAGGCACTGGAGCGCCATGCCCCGGATGCGGCCATCGTCGATATCGCTCGCACCGACCCCGAGGCCATGGACGACGTGGTGCGGGCGGCAGCAGGCCTGGCCCGCCCGGGCGACGCCGTCCTGCTGGCCCCGGGTTGCGCTTCCTGGGACATGTTCCGGGACTACGGCGATCGAGGGGATCGCTTCGCGTCGGCCGCGCGGGGGCTGGGGGCCTAGGTCCCGGGTGGGGTCCGGGGTGTCACGCCCGTCACACTGGACTCAGGATGCGACACGCGCCCCTATGTGACGGTCCCGCCCCTCCTGCACCGCGAGACTGTCCCCATGGATCGCGTCACGCGCCATCCGATGGTGCTCTACTACCTGCTCCTCGGCGCGGCCCTTGCCCTGCTGCTCCTGGGCCTGCTCATGGTGCTCAGCGCCTCGTCCGTGCTCTCGATCCGGCAGTTCGGCTCGCCCTACACCCTCGCCCAGCGCCAGGGCCTGTTCGCGGCGGCCGGCATCGTGCTCATGCTCATCGCCACCCGCGTGCCCGTCGCCTGGTGGCGGCGCCTGGCCTGGCCCGCCCTCGTGATCGC
>CAINGG010000529.1 GCA_903848435.1 uncultured Actinomycetes bacterium
AGCCAGGCGACGGCATACTCCGCGACCAGCCCCAACCGGGAAAAGGCCGAGATGAAGCGCGCCTGCGGGGAAGCGAAGCACACGTCTCCGGTCAGCGCCATCACGAAGCCGAGGCCCGCGGCGGCTCCGTTGACCGCCATGACCACCGGTATCGAGACGGCCAATGCGCATGTGGGCAGCGCCTCGAATGGCTGGTCGGCGGTGAACGACTCGAGTGCCTCCGGGCCCTGCGCGAGGACCGACAGGTCAGCCCCGGAGCAGAACCCGCGACCGGCACCCGTCACCACGGCGACGCGCACCGCGGGATCGGCCTCGGCGGTCCGAAGAGCCTCGGCGTAGGCCAGGCCCATGTCGGCGGTGACGGCATTGAGCCGATCGGGCCGATTGAGCGTGATGACGGCCACGCCATCACGTGCGGCGTACAGAACGGGGGCGTCGCTCATGCCTGTCGGCCTCCTGTGTCGAGGATGGCGTCCATGGCCTCGGCGACGACGATCGACCACTGGGGGTCGGGTAGCCAGGCATCCTGGCCTAGGACGGCGCGACTGACGTTCTCGACCATGAGTCGGTAGGGGTCGACCGGCGGGAAGTGCTCGATGCGCTCGCCATCGCGATCGAGTACGCGCAGGGCGCTGGGCTGCAGCCAGGAGACGAAGGCGTCATTGCCGGTCATCTCGATCTGCCCGTGTTCGCCCTCGAGCACCAGGGCCTGGTGAGCAGGTTCGCGGAAGGAGCCGCGCACGTAGGTGGGCACGCCGCCCATGGTCAGGTGCGCGCCGGCGGTGAGGTCGACCCCGGTGTCGGACATGAGGATCTCGACGTCCTGCACCGACTGGAAGGGCCCACCGGTGGCCCACGCAGCGCCGGTCAGCGGGTAGCAGCCCACGTCGAGCAGCGCACCGCCACCGAGGGCGGGGTCGAGGCGGTAGTTCCCGTCGTCGACGCCCTCGAAGACGAAGACACTGGAGTACGCCCGCAGCGCACCGATGGTGTCGGAGGCGAGTAGTGCCGCCGCGCGTGCCGTGCGCGGGTGCCACAGGTTCCAGGTGGCCTCCACCAGCAGGCCCCCGGTGCGCTCGGCGACCGCCCGCATCTGCTTGGCCTCGACGGCGTTGCACCCGAGTGGCTTTTCGCACAGCACGGCCTTGCCCGCCTCCAGTGCGGCGGTGGCCCACGGCAGGTGACCGTCGTTGGACAAGGCGATGTAGACGGCATCGACGTCGGGATCATCGATCACCGCGGCATAGTCGTCGTAGGCGGAGCCAGCCGGGTGCAGCGCCTGCGCGCGATTGATGTCGCGTGCGGCGACGGCAGTCAGCGTGGAGGCATCAGCGGAGTGGATGGCCGGGGCGATGGCGCGACGTGCGATCCAGCCCGCTCCGAGTAGCCCCCAGCGCACTCGTGTCATGCGGGCTTCACCTGTAGGCCGCCCAGGCGCGCGGACTCCTCGGCGGCCTCGAGCATGGCGACAACCCTGCGCGACTGCTCGCCGCGGACGCGTGGAGCGAAGCCATAGCGCAGCCTCAGCGCGAGGTCGGCGTGGAAGGGGTGCGGCTCTTGGGGCCTGGGCGACAGCGTGGTGACGTCGCCTGCGGCGGAATGTCGGCGTACGACGGGAGGTGAGTCCGCGGCGGCCAGGACGTCTTCCTCCAGGGTCCCGATCGTGCTGCGCGAGACAACCGAGAGTTCGCGCCAGTCGCCGGTCAGGGCGCCCGTCGTGCCAAGGACGTACCACCGGGGCTTCAGCGCCGCTGCCAGGTCGGAATAGATGAACGTCGCCTCGCGGCCACCGTCGAAGTGCAAGGTCATGCGCGCGTGATCGGCGTTGGTCACGTCATGCCACACGCGCTTGTGGTTGACCGCGGTGACGTAGTCGACCTCTCCGTCGAAGAGATCGAGAACCTGGTCGACGACGTGCGAGCCCCAGTCGAAGAGCGCGCCGCCGGAGACATCGGCGTCCGAGTGCCAGTAGTTGCACGGGTGGCCGTAGCCGCCGACGAATGCCTCCGCGTGGAAGATCTCGCCGATCTGACCGGAACGAACGCAGGCGGCGATCAGTCGGTAGTCGGGATCGAAGCGCCGATTCTGGTAGACGGCGGCCAGGAGTCCGCGATCAGCGGCTGTCGCCAGGATGGCGTCGCATTCCCGGGTGGTCAGCGCCATCGGCTTCTCGACGATGACGTGCTTGCCACGAGATAGCGCCTCGATGGCCCAGTGCGCGTGGCTATCGGGTGGTGTCGACACGATGACGATGTCGACGGCCGGGTCGTCCAGCATGGATACCGCGTCCTCATGCGCGTGGATACCCGGGGCCGCAGTGCGGGCCGCCTGGATGCGCTCTGGCTTGGGATCGCAGACACCGGCGAGGGAGAGCCCTGGTGTTGCGAGGACGGCGCGCGCATGCTCGGCGCCGATCGCACCGAAGCCGAGGAGGCCAACCCCGAATTCGGCGTCAGTCACCTCGGGCTCGTGCGCAGCGACGGCTATCAGCTGGAGGAAGGCAGGGTCTGCCCACGCGGGTGACTCGTCGGATACGGCGACCGCGATGCGCCCGTCGTCGAGGCGCACGATGAGTCCGTGGTGGTCTGAGCCGTAGGCGAACGTGGCCGCGGCGCCCTCGGCCGGAAGCCCGGGGATGGGAGACGCCTCGATGAGCAGATCACCGCGCGGCCATGTGGCCAGGCGGGCACGCACGCGCACCTCGTGTCGGGGAAGTGGCCCTGCGGGCCCCGCCGTCCCGATGCCCATGACGATCCGCCCGGGCGCCAACGACACGCCCTCGGGCCAGATGAGGTCTCCGGGCTGCGGCATGGGGCAACCCTAGACGAGGGTGCATGAAGACGCGGAGGGCTCGGGACATTGCCCGGTCCTTGCCGCGACCTGCGGATCGCCGTAGCCTCCGAACGTGATGCTCTCGATGTTCATCCTGTGGATCGTCGTCTTCGTCGGCATCTTCCGCCGCTGGCGGTGGACCCCCATCCTCGTTCTGGTCACCCTGGTGTGGACCGCGCTGCTCCTGCGGCTGCACATCACCAGCCCGATTCCGCTCGAGTTCTAGGGGTCGGGATGTCGAAGAGCAGCGAGACGCTCTCCAGTCGCTCGGCGTGGCTATCGCCGCAAAAGCAGTTGTTCTACGCGCGCCTCATCAACCTGGGCGCGCTCCTCGGCCTCCTGGTCGTGCTGGCGGGTTCGCTCCACCTGCAATTCGGGGTGGGGGAGCAGCCCTGCCCCCTCTGCCTCGTACAGCGCTCGGGCATGATCGGCCTGTCCATCGGCCCGATCATGAACCTGCTCTGGGGCATTCGAGCGCGTCACTATGCCTTGAGCATTCTGGCCGCCTTCATCGGCGGCATGGGGAGCGTTCGACAGATCCTTCTGCACATCGAATACGGCGATCCGGGGTACGGCCCGGTTTACCTCGGGTTCCACCTCTACACGTGGGCGCTCATCACCAGCGTCATCGGCGCGATTGGATGTGCGCTGCTGCTTATGTGGGAGACGCCGCTGCGCATGGATGATCGCGGCGTACTCGGTCATCGGGGATGGCTGCGTGCAGCAACGCTGTTCGTAGTCATCTGGGTCACCGTCGACCTCGTCATCATCACCGTGTCGGTCCTGCCTGAATGCGGGCTGGGCATGTGCCCCGATGACCCGGCTGACATTGCCGGCCTGGGCGACATGGTCGGCTGGCTCGTGCTTCTCGGCATTGCCGTGCTCTCGGCCGTGATCGGTGTCGTTCTCGACCGGCGACTGCCTGAGAAGCCCGCGGAGGCGTGACCCGGGTCGCGTCCACGTGGGGTGACGTTCGCGGCGTACTCCATGGGCCCTTCAAGATCCTGGCTGTCGGTCGTTTCCTGGACTCGCTCGGTAGCGGGCTCACCATGTCGTTGCTCGTGGTCTACCTCGCGGAAGTCCGTGGCCTGCCGATCCTGACGGCCACGCTCGTGCTGTCGTGGATGGCGGTCATCGGCCTCGCGGCCACGCCGATCGCAGGCACCCTGACAGATCGGTTCGGACCACGACCGGTAATGCTCATCGCGGTGCTCGTCGAGGGCGTCGGCACCATGTTGATCGCCTTCGTGACCGATGCGGTCAGTGCCTTCGCGGTCGCCACCGTGATCGCCCTGGGGGCATCGGGCATCTGGGGGCCCATATCCACGCTCACCGCCCGCATCGTCGAGCCGGAGCAGCGGCCGACCGCGTTTGCGGTGTCGTTCATGCTCCTCAATCTGGGTCTCGGACTGGGCGGGCTCATCGCGGCGACGATCGTCGACATCTCACGGCCAGAGACCTTCATGCGCCTGTATTTCATCGATGCGATCACCTACCTCGCCCTGTGGGTGGCTGTGCTCCGGCTGCGCGGTCATGGCGGCCCAGTGGCACGGGAGGATGACGGTGAAGGATCGCCAGGGGGATGGGGGACCGTCCTACGCGATCGGCGAATCATGAGCGTGATCGCGGTGTCGCTTGTGCTCCTGACCTGCGGTTACGGCTCGATGGAAGCGGGCCTGTCCATTTACATCACCGCAGTGGCCGGTGAATCAGAGCGCATCATCGGCATCGTCTTCCTCGCGAACACCGTGACGATCGTCCTAGGTCAGTTGTTCGTGTTGGGCTGGCTGCGCGGTCGCTCTCGTGTGCGGATGATGGGACTGACGGCCGCACTGTGGGCGGTTGCGTGGATGCTCATCGTTCCTGCGCCGGCCGTCGGCCTGGTTGCTGGTGCGGCCTTGTTCATCGGCTTCGCGGTCGTCTTCGCGATCGGCGAGTCGGTGTGGAGTCCCACCGTCCCCGCACTCGTCAACAGCATCGCCCCTGATCACCTGCGCGGCCGCTACAACAGCGCCCAGTCGCTGACCTGGTCGCTGGGATCGATGATCGCGCCGCTGTCAGCCGGCCTGCTCATCGGCAGCGGGCGCGGGGTGCTGTGGGCGGCGTTGACGGCCGTGGGCTGCGCCGCCGCGGGCCTGGGTGCGCAGCGGTTGCGTCGCCAGCTCAGCCCCGCGGAGGACGGACGGGCCTAGGCCTCGCCGCGGCGGCTGTCGCCGTGGTCGCGTAGCGGATCGATGCCCGCAATGTGCTGCCCCAGCCGCAGGAGCTGCTCGTCGGTGAGATCGTCGATGTCGGCACGCACGTCGCCCACGATCTTCGCCGCGATGTCTCGACGGTGGTGCTCCAGATACGTCACCAGGTGGTGGCTCGCATTGGCCTTGCCGGTGCCATGGCCCAGCAGGATGATCGAGTCGGCCGGCGCCAGCGCGCTGGCCAGAGTGCCCCAGTAAACGTCGCTGTCGTCAAGGTACTTGCCATCGACGTTGCCGTGATGGTGGTAGACGTTGTGGAAGCGCTTGCGAGGGTCCTCTGCGACCACGTGTTCCGGCTTGGAATGGTCGGGGGAGTCGAGGGCGTAGATGCGCGTGGAGTGGAAGTCCACGGCGGCGACCGCGGTGCGGCCCGCGAGGTCGATGGCGTCGGTGATGTCCTGCATGTCAGACCTCGTCTCCTGCCGGCTTGGGGTCGAAGCCAGCGTTGCGCAGCATGCGGCGCAGGTCGACCGCCATCTGCGTGTCGATGTCCTTGTGGCGCGGCCGGTCGAAGATCTCGGTCTCCGCCCCCAGCGTCACCTTGAACCGACCGTCGTGACGTTCCTCGACCTCGCCGACGTATTCGATGAGGGACAGCACGTCGTGCCAGCGGATGTTGTGGCTGGTCGGATGCGAGAAGATCGCCGTCAGCGTGTCCTGATGATGGTTGTTGAGGTGGAGCGGCTGATCGCCGTCTGCATGCGCCATGCCCCCACCCTCTCAGACTCCGGATGCCGTGCGGGCACGGGGCGGTCACGGCCTAGGCTGCCCGCATGACGACCGCGCGCACGGCCCTGGTGACCGGGGCCTCGCGGGGCATCGGAGCCGCTGTCGCCCGTGCCCTGTCCGCTGAGGGCTACGTCGTGGCGGTTCACTATTCGTCGTCCGGGGCAGCCGCGCAGGCAGTGCATGCGGAGCTTGACGGGGACGGCCACGTGGTCGTGCGCGCCGACCTACGAGATCCCGACCAGGTGCGTCAGATGGTCGACGAAGCAGCGGCGGCCCTGGGCGGTATCGACGTGCTCGTCAACAACGCCGGAGTCTTCTTCGCGCACCCCATCGACGCGGTCGACTACCAGACATGGCAGGAGGCCTGGCGCGAGACCCTCGACGTCAACCTCGTAGGACCCGCCAACACCACCTGGTGCGCCGTGCGCCACATGGGCCCGGGTGGCCGGGTGATCAACATCGGATCCCGCGGCGCCTTTCGCGGCGAGCCGCACAGCCCGGCCTACGGGGCGAGCAAGGCGGCTATCGCGGCCTTCGGCCAGTCGCTGGCCAAGTACCTCGGCGCGCGAGGGATCGCGGTCACCACCATCGCTCCCGGCTTCGTCGAGACCGACATGGCAACCGAGGCGCTCGCTGGGGAGGGTGGGGTCGTTCGGCGAGCCGAGAGTCCGTTCAATCGCGTGGCGACGACGGACGACGTCGCCGCAGCCGTGGTCTACCTGGCGTCACCAGAGGCCGAGTGGGCCAGCGGGGGCATCCTTGACCTCAACGGCGCGTACTATCTGCGGAAGTAGCGCTCAGTCCGCGAGGAAGTCGCGCAGGATCCGGTTGAACGCCTGCGCATGCTCGATCTGAGTCCAATGCCCGCACTCGCCGAAGACATGCAGTTGGGCGGCCGGAATGAGTTCGAGTAGGCGCCATGAGACCTCGAGCGGAATCACCCGATCGTCGCGGCCGTGGAAGATCATGGTCGGAGCGCTGATGGACGCAAT
>CAINGG010000530.1 GCA_903848435.1 uncultured Actinomycetes bacterium
CTCAGGGCGATACCGAGGTTGGCGGCGAGTGCCGCCACGACGGCCTTCATGCCGCCCTCCGTGCTCACGCCTGTCCCCTGACGACCACGGCGCTGCCGTCGGGCTCGATCGACATCTCGGCGTCTCCCGGGGCGGCGACCGCTGCCTGCCCCTCGACGAGCACGACGTCTTCCGCGCCGGCGCAGGAGACGCGCGTGACACCATGCAGGCTCAGCACGAGCCGGTGGGTGCCGGAAGGCGCGCGCACGGGCTGGTCGGCGATCACCAGGTCGAAGGGCATGCCGGGCGGATCGAGCACCTCGCCGACGAAACCGCCAAGGGGCATCGGACGTCGGTCGAGCCGCACGGCGGCGAGCGCCTCGTCGACCGCGATCGGCTTGGGAGTGAGCCCGAGGCGCAGCACGTTGTCGGAGGACGTCATGACCTCGACGGCCAGGCCCACCACGTAGGAGTGGACGACGCCGGCCGGCACGGCCATCCCCTCGCCCGGGGCCAGGACGGCGTGGTCGAGCAAGACGGCGACCAGCACGCCCGGATCGGCCGGGTGCGTGGCCGCGACGCGCGCGAGAGAGGAGACCGACGACGATGACCATCCCGCGGCGGTTGCGGCGGCCACCAGTCGCGGCTCGATGAGCGCACACTGCTGCGGGTCGAGGTCCAGCACCGCGCGGACTGCATCACGCCGATCGGCATGGGCGACGATGTCGACCAAGGATGCCGGCGCGTCGGCGCGGGCGAAGACGTCGGCCGCGGCGGACGGCTCGCGCCAGCCCGCATGGACATCGAAAGCGGTGAGGGCCACGAGCATCTCCCGCTTCTCCGCGTCGTCGGCATAGAGCCAGGTCTCGCTGGGGCGCCCTGCCTGCGCGCCCCAGCCTGCGGCGGCGTGCTCGGCGTCGGGGTGCACCTGCAGCGACAGCGGCGTGGATGCGGCCAGCAATTTGACCAGCGGCATGCCCGCATGCTCGGGAAGGTCGGCGAGGGTGCGCCCCGCGTCAGGTCCTGCGACAACCGGCGACGGGCCAGCCGGATGCGCACCGAACCAGAGTTCGGCCTGCGGTTGTCCTGTGGCCGCTCCACTCCAGCGGGCGAGCCCATCGACGGCCCCCCAGGCGTAGTCCTTCAGCACTCCACTGACGACGTGCACGCGGCTAGTCGCTGTCTGGCGGGAGCGCCTCGTCGAGCAGCATCACGGGGATGCCGTCGCGCACCGGGAAGCCGCGACCGCAGACCGTGCACACCAGCAGTCCACGTGCGGGATCCGGTCGCACCGGTGCGTGGTCATCGGACGGGCACGCGAGGATCTCCAGCAGCACGGGGTCCAGCCCCAGGGTCTCGGTCACGTCGTCATCTCCCTCACGAGCGCGAGCACCTCGTCGCGGATTGCCTGCATGGTCTCAGCATCCCGCGCCTCTACGTTGAGCCGCAGGAGGGGCTCAGTATTGCTGGGGCGCAGGTTGAACCACCACTCGGGCGCCGCGACCGTCAGGCCATCGAGCCTGTCCTGGGTGACCTCCGGCCTACCCGCGAAGTACGCCGCCACGCGCGCGGTCGCCTCGGCCGGGTCGCCGACCTCCGAGTTGATCTCCCCGCTGACGACGTAGCGGTCGTACGGCTCCAGCATCTGCGACAAGGTCGTGCCGGCCGGCGTCTCGCCCAGGGCAGCCAGCACGTGCAGGGCCGCGAGCATGCCCGAGTCGGCTCTCCAGAAATCGGCGAAGTAGAAGTGCCCGGAGTGCTCCCCACCGAAGATCGCACCCGTCTCGGCCATGCGCCCCTTGATGAAGGAGTGCCCCACCCGGGTGCGCTCGCCGACACCACCGCGCTCAGCGATGACCTCCGGCACCGTGCGCGACGAGATGCAGTTGTAGATGATGGTCGCTCCCGGATGCCGGGCGAGTTCGCGCTCGGCGATCAACGCGGTGATGGCCGACGGCGTCACGGCCCGGCCCTTCTCGTCCACGACGAAGCATCGGTCCGCATCGCCGTCGAAGGCCAGCCCGATGTCGGCGCCGCGCGCCACCACCTCGCGCTGCAGATCACGAAGGTTGGCCGGCTCGATCGGGTTGGCCTCGTGGTGGGGGAAGGTGCCGTCCAGTTCGAAGTACATCTCGATGACGTCGAGCGGGAGACCCCCGAGACCCGCCGCGGTGCCGAGCACGGCCGGCACCGTGAGCCCGGCCATGCCATTGCCCGCATCCACCACCACGGTCAGTGGCCGCGAGGTGCGCAGGTCGACCAGGTCGCGCAGGTAGTCCGCGTAGCGAGCGAGCATGTCGTCGGAGCGCACGGCACCCCGTGGCCCGGCGTAGTCGGGAAGGCCAGACTCGACCAGCCCACGGATCTCGCGCAGCCCGGTGTCCTGGCCGACCGGGGCGGCACCGGAGCGGCAGAGCTTGATGCCGTTGTAGCGCGCCGGATTGTGACTGGCGGTGAACATCGCGCCGGGCAGCCCGAGGATCCCCGACGCGAAGTACAGCCCGTCCGTGCTGGCCAGGCCGATGCGGATGACGTCGCATCCACGCGAGGTCACGCCGTCGGCGAAGGCCTCGACCAGCCCATCACCGCTCGGGCGCATGTCCTGGCCGACGACAACAGCGCCCGGACCCCCGTCTGCGACGCGTATGCCGAGGACCTCGACGAAGGCCGCACCGACATCACGTGCAAGCGCAGCATCGAATTGGTCGGGCACGATTCCACGGACGTCATAGGCCTTGATGACGGAGTCAAGGATGCGCGCGTCGTACGCACCGGAGCCGTGGCCCGCGGCCACGGAGGTCAGCCTTCGATGTCGTGCGCGGCACGACCGGGCAGGGCCCACAGATGGCCGCGACGAATGCCCTCGGCGCCCACCGCACCGGGCAGGCGGTCATCTTCTTCGTCGAAGAGAGTGTCGGCGCCGCTGGCCTGCGCCGCCTCGCGCACCGCGTTGGCGAGCGCGACCAGGTCATCTCCCGAGGGACCGGCGGGCAGCGGGTCGGGCTCGATGCGGACGACCTCCCAGCCAACGGGTGCGGAGAGGCGATCACCGTGCACCTGGCACATGTCGTAGGCGTGCGGCTCGGGGGTCGAGGAGAGCGGACCGAGAACGGCCACGGAGTCGGCGTACACGTAGGTCAGGGTAGAGACGGCCTGGCGTCCGCACGAGGGGCGGGAACAGCGTCGTCGGTATCCCACGCCTCGCGACGCTACCGTCCGGACCGGTCATTGACGATCAGGCACGCCGGGCGGGTGACGGCCGGGCGAACTACTGCGGCAGCAGATCGGCGGCGGCGGCGTAGGCCAGCGGGACCTGGACCGTCGTGCGGAGGGGGCGCCAGGGGTAGCCCGTGACGAGCGATCCGTCGGGGTTGCGCCGCACGGACCGGTGCGCGACCACCACGGCGCCACCCTGGGGCTGGACCACGGCGGTGTACCAGTCGGCGCCGCGCGGCCGCGGGATCTCGACGGTGACCAGTCGGTCGCGAGGGATCGTCACCGTGATGGGTGCGGGTGGCGCCATCGTGCTCTCGGCTGCGAAGGGCAGCACCGTGATAGTCGCGGTGACC
>CAINGG010000531.1 GCA_903848435.1 uncultured Actinomycetes bacterium
GGCCGTGGCCCCGGGCAGATCGAGGGTGAAGCCGGTGGCGGGGAAGGTCAGCGGCTCGGTGCGGATGACGCTTCCGGGTGCGGGCAGGGTCGCCGGCGGCGTGTAGAAGGGCGTGAGCGCTTCCTGGTCGGAGCGCGTCTGGGCGACGGAGCCAAGCACGATCCCGACGCCCGTGATAGTCCCGACCAGGAGCACCGCCAGGACGATGTAGAGAATGACCCGCCCAGCTTTCACCACCACAGGCTAGGCGTTGGGGGTCGCTCCGCGCCCGTCCTTTGACAATGCGTCGCGCTCGGGCATTCGTGCCGGCTGCGAACGCAGGCCTCGATGCGCTAGCGCGATCCCTCGAGATCGGCTTTCAAGGCATCGAGGGTGGCTCGCATCGTCGCGCGATTGCGCGTAGCGGCGTCGTAGCCACGGCCGACAGGGAGGCCAGCCGGCTTGGCAAGGACACCGAGGACTCCCTCACGCCGATCGGTCCAGCGCTGGGTGACCCGGGTCTGGCCGTTGGGAAGCGCCTCCAATTCGAAGGCCCACCGGGCGATGGGAAATGGTCCGACGCTGACGTCGAACGCGAATCGACGATCGGTCTGGGCCACCACCACCCGACACTGCGTGCGCCAAGAGACGCGCGCCTTGTTGTGGCCCGTGAAGCGGTCGCCCACGGCCCAGGACCCCGAGCCGGATCTACGCGTCGCACCGGTGGCCTCCGGACTCCACCGCCCGTAGCCGCAGGGATCGCTGACCGCAGCCCACACGGCGTCGGGTGGGGCGGCGATAGTGACGATCTCGACGACTTCGCGAGGGCTCATGTCAGTCCTTGACGAAGATGTGCACGAGGTCGAGGTGCTCGCGGATGGGCTCCTCGGTCAGATGCGGGGCTACGCGGTCGCGGAAGCGCACGAAGATGCTGTCGTCCACGACATCAAGGGCCTCGGCATTGGACTCGAAGATGCCGATGCCGCGGATGACGCCACCCTCGCGGTCTCCGGTCACCAGGATGAGGTCCTCGGAGGGGTTGATGACGCCGAACTCATCGGCGAACGTGATGTAGGCATCCATGACCTCATCGAATGCCTCAGGCTTGACGAACATCGTGTATTCGATGACGGTGCTCATGTGACCTCCTCGTGGTGGGGGATCAGCCTAGGGGGAGCTCACGCCGTGCGACGTCCCGCCCACCACAGGTAGTCCTGGGTGGACCCGTCGGGCTTGACGTGAACGTCATCACGGCTGGTGATGCGACTGAAGTTCGAACCCAGCAGCGCGTCCAGGGCTGGGACGCCGTAGCGCTGAACGGGCAGGCCGGAGCACATCTCGGGGCCGGTCGGGCCGAAGGCACCGATGATGGCGATCGATCCTGGATGGGTGGCGGCGCGCAGGACCTCGACGTAGCGATGCTGCTCATCGGCGTCGAGCAGGAAGTGCAGGACCGCCCGATCGTGCCAGACGTCGAAGGTGCGCGGGGGTGTCCAGGTGAGCAGGTCATTGACGATCCACGCCACCTGGTCACGGCGCTCGCCGAGTCGGGCGCGGGCGATGTCGAGCCCCACGGCGGAGTGATCGAGCACGGTGATGTCGTCGAATCCGGCATCCAGCAGGTCATCGACGAGCACTGACGCACCCCCGCCGATATCGATCAATGACGAGCCGGGCCCCACGCCGGAGTCGCGCAGCATGCCCATCGATGCCCGGGCCTCGGTCTGATACCAGCCACGCGTCGTATCGCCTTGCGCGTAGGCCGCATCCCAGTGCTGCGGCGTGGAAGCCATGACCGCAGCCTAGGTGATGGGGAGCGTCCCCAAATCGTGCTCGATGACGTCACGGTCCTCGTTGTCGAGGTCGACGGCGATGCGGTAGGCGAGGTTGCGCTGCTCGCGTGCGGCATCCATGTCGCCCAGGACGGCGTACGCGCGTGCCATGGCCTCGTGCGCCGACGCGGGCACGAAGTCCTCCACGCGATCGGTCTGCGCGATCTCCAGGCAGCGGCGCGCATAGGACAGGGCGCGGTCACCGTCGCCGAGCACCGCGTGGACGCGGCTGCACTGCCAATCGCCGATGGCGAACTGCGTGGGAGTTCCGACGTGCTGCCAGTGCCAACGGCTGGCCTCGGCGCACTGTGCCATCGCCGTGTCCTGCTCGGGTGTGCGCACGTCCATGTCGAGGTAGGCCCACGTGAGGTTGAACAGGTCCATGGCGATCTGGCGCTCGCGCTCGATGGAGAGGCTGTCTCCGCCCAGGCCCGTCATCACCCGCGGACCCGATGGCGTGTCGAAGGACGCGATCAGATGCGGCACGAGGTCCTGCTGCACGGTCACCGGCCCGGCCAGGCCCATGGAGAGCAGCTGTGCGCGCACTCGCTCGGCATCCGGATGGGCGATGGTGAGCGAGACGAGTCGGATCGGTGACTCCGGCAGTCGACTGGCCGCGGGGACGCCGTCCCACTGGAGCACCAGGGGCCCTAGGCCGTCGAGCGGCACGCTGCCGTCGGCCGGGAGGGTCAAGCGCCAGGAGATCTCCCCGCGCGACAGCGCTTCGACGGGGCCGAGGGGCTCTCGGGCCCGGGCAGCCGTCGACACGACATCGCCTGATCGTGCAACCCACAGGGCGAGGGTGGGTTCTGGCACAGGTCCGTCCAGCGCGAACCATCGTGCATGACCGGGTGGCTGGGCATCGGGGTCGACGGCGATGACCTCGAGGTAGCTCGAGTCGCCGGTGCGCAGCACGAGGTTGTGCGTCCCCATCTGCTCATGACGTCCGCCGGGCTCCGGGATGACGCCGAGTGCTTGCTCGACGAGACCGGCGCCGGACGCGAGGTCTGGGGCCACCACCACGAGGTGGTCGATGACGGTGGTCACCGGGGGAGCGCAACCACGACAGTGGTAGCCGCTCGAGGTCGATGCACGGCGTGAGACTACCTTCACGTCGTTGACGAAGGGATGGCGATGGAAGCCTCGGCGGGCGGCGCGCGGCTGCTGGTGATCTACCTGGCCGCGGGTCTCGGTGCGGGCATGCTCTCGGGGCTCCTCGGAGTGGGCGGCGGCATCGCCCTGGTACCCCTTCTCGTGATCGCACTGAAGTGGCAGCAAAAGCCCGCTCAGGCCACCGCCCTGGTCCTGGTCTCCATGGCAGCCCTCGCCGGCGTCGTCGGCTACGCGGCGGCCGGCGATGTCGCCTGGCTGCCCGCTGCCTTCATCCTGGCCGGCGGGCTGACTGGCGCGTGGCTCGGCGCGATCCTGGTGCAGCGCATCCACGCGCACTGGCTCCAGGTGGCCTTCGGCGTCGTGCTGATCGCTGCTGCACTCCGGCTCGTGTGGCCGTCCTCGGGCGGCACCGTCCCTCTCGAGTCGTCGCCTGCGCTCACCCCGATGCTCGCTGTCGTCTACGCACTCAGCGGAATCATCATGGGCCTTCTCTCGGCCTTGTTCGGCATCGGCGGCGGCATCGTGCTGGTCCCGTTCCTGGTCACCCTGCTCGACTTCGATCAACGACTTGCCGCGGGCACTTCCCTGGCCGTGATGATCCCCATCGCCCTGCTTGGCGCCGTCAGGCTGACGCGACCAGGGTTGACTCAATGGTCGGTGGGCGTGCGTATCGGGATCGGCGGAATCGTGGGCGGTGTCATCGGATCGCAACTTGCACTCAGGCTGCCGATCAACGTCTTGGCCTGGGGCTTTGCCTTGTTGCTGCTGGTGGTTGCGGCGCGGATGATGTGGATTGGCGTAAGAACC
>CAINGG010000532.1 GCA_903848435.1 uncultured Actinomycetes bacterium
ATCGCGCGAGCGCTGGTAGGCGATAACGCGTGCATTGCCACCGAGACGTTCAAGGCCGATGAATTCGCGGACGGCCGGCACGTTGCGCCATCCGGGTGCCACGCCATCAGGTGTCGATGCCGCATCTGCGAGGACGGCCACGGAATGCCGGTCGAGCACGATGCCCGGCACCGCGGCATCCAGCGTCGTTGGCTCCTCGTCGAGGAAAGCCGTGGTCGTGTCGCCACTCGCGAAGCGCGGCGACTCGAGGATCGCCACGAGCGAATCACGGTTGGTGACGAGTCCGTGGACCGTGGCTGAGCGAAGCGCGAGCGCGAGTGACTGCGCGGCCGTCGTGCGATCAGCGGCGTGGGCGACGATCTTCGCCAGCATGGGGTCGTAGTAGGCCGACACCTCCGAGCCCGACTCGACACCGCTGTCGACGCGCACGCTCCCGGGCACCGCGAAGGCGTGCAGGGTCCCGGTGTTGGGCAGGTAGCCGCGCGCCGGATCCTCGGCGTAGAGGCGCACCTCGACGGCATGCCCGCACGGCACGATCTCGTCCTGCCTGCGAGGAAGTGCCTCGCCGCGCGCCACGCGAATCTGCCACTCCACGAGGTCGATGCCGGTGACCATCTCGGTGACCGGGTGCTCCACCTGCAGGCGCGTGTTCATCTCGAGGAAGAAGAACTGCTGATCGGCGCCCTCGCCCGCGACGATGAACTCAACGGTCCCGGCACCGACGTAACCGATGCTGCCGGCGAGCGAGACAGCAGCGTCGTACATCGGCTCGGCAAGATGCGAAGCGAGGCCTGGTGACGGTGATTCCTCGATGATTTTCTGGTGGCGTCGCTGGATCGAGCACTCGCGCTCGCCTAGATGCACGACGTTGCCGTGCGTGTCACCGAAGACCTGCACCTCGACGTGGCGCGACCGCGTGAGGTAGCGCTCGAGGAAGACGGTCGGATCACCAAACGATGCCTGCGCCTCGCGCCGAGCCGAGGCCAGCGCCTCTGACAGGTCGGCGGCCGACTCGACGATGCGCATGCCCTTGCCACCGCCGCCCGCGGACGCCTTCACCATGAGCGGGTAGCCGACCTCCTCGGCCAGGCGGGCGGCCTCCGCGTCATCGGTGCCGTCCGGCAGCTCCGCACCCGGCACGAGCGGCACGCCCGCGTCGGCGGCGAGCCGCTTGGCCTCGACCTTCAGGGCCATCGCGCGAATGGAATCGGGCGTGGGACCGATCCACGTGTAACCCGCGGCGGTGACCGCTTCAGCGAACGCCGGGTTCTCGGAGAGGAAGCCGTAACCGGGATGCACGGCGTCAGCACCGGATCGGCGTACGGCCTCGAGGATCTGCTCGACATCAAGGTAGGTCTCGGCACTCGTCGAACCACGCAACGCGATCGCCATGTCGGCCTCGCGCACGAAGGGTGCGTCGGCATCGGGCTCGGAATAGACAGCGACGGTCTGAATGCCCATGGCTCGTGCCGTCCGAAAGACACGGCGCGCGATCTCGCCGCGATTGGCCACCAGGATGCGTCGCACGGCGATCACATCCGAAAGACGCCGTAGGACTCGGCGCCGGCGATCGGGGCTGAATGCACAGCCGAGAGAGACAGGGTCAGTGCGGTGCGAGTGTCGCGCGGGTCGATGATGCCGTCATCCCACAAGCGCCCCGTGGCGAAGAGCGCGGTCGACTGGCTCTCGACCTGCTGCTCGAACGCGTCGCGCATCGGGGCGAAGGCCGCCTCGTCGAACTCGATGCCCATGCTTTCGGCCTTCTGGCGCGCCACGATCGTGAGAACGCCGGCGAGCTGCTTGGGACCCATGACCGCGATGCGGTGATTGGGCCAGGAGAAAACGAAACGCGGGTCGTAGGCGCGGCCTGACATGCCGTAGTTGCCAGCGCCGTAGGACGCTCCCATCATCAGCGTCAGGTGCGGCACGGTCGAGTTGGAGACCGCGTTGATGAGCTTGGCGCCATCCTTGATGATGCCGCCCTGCTCGTAGCGGGTGCCGACCATGAATCCGGTGATGTTCTGCGCGAAGAGGATGGGCACGCCCATGCGATTGCAGAGCTGGATGAACTGCGCGCCCTTCTCGCTCTCCTCGCTGAAGAGAATGCCGTTGTTGGCGAGTACGCCGACGGGATAGCCGCCGATGTGTCCCCACCCGGTGACGAGCGTGGAGCCGTAGAGCGCCTTGAACTCCTCGAACTCACTGCCAT
>CAINGG010000533.1 GCA_903848435.1 uncultured Actinomycetes bacterium
CCGATGCTCGGGTCATCGAGGCCGACAACATCTTCGAGGGCCAGCGCGTGGGCGTCGGCGACGGCGTCCTGCGCCAGCCCAAGGCGTGGCGTCACCTGTGGAATCCCTTCACTCCCTCGTGGGGCGAGAACTACGAGGAGCTCGCCGACCGGATGCACGCAGCCGTGCGCTCGGCGCGCGATGAGGCGCGCGGTCACGAGGCCATCGTCGTCAGCCATCAGCTCCCGATCTGGATTGCTCGGCTCAAGGCCGAAAACCGCCGCCTGTGGCACGATCCGCGTCGTCGCGAGTGCTCCCTCGCGTCCTTGACGTCTTTGCACTTCGAGGGTGACCGCCTGGCGGCCGTCGAGTACTCCGAGCCCGCCGCTGCGCTGCTCCCCGGAGCCAAGGGTCGCGGCGCCTGAGCGTCGTGTGAGCATGGACGGCATGCGCCCTAGTCGCCTCGCGGCGGTTCTCGTCGCCTGCCTGGCCCTCGCGGCCTGCGGCGGCGCGGCCGGTGCCGATCCGGGCGCGGGCTTCGTGGCGGGCGACGGTTCGATCGTGCTGCTCACCCCCGATGACCGGGTCGGCGCACCCGATCTCGCGGGCCAGACGCTCGACGGCGCGGACTTCCGCCTGGCCGACTACCGAGGCAAGGTCGTGGTGATCAACGTGTGGGCCTCGTGGTGCGCACCGTGCCGCGCCGAGGCTCCTGTGCTCGAAGCGGCCTGGACCGATCTGCAAGACCAGGGCGTGCAGTTCGTGGGGCTCGACACGCGCGACACCATGGCCGCCGCGCAGGCGTTCGTGGACAACTACGGCATTACCTACCCCAACGTCATCGACACCGACGGGCAGCTCCAGCTGCTCTTCGGAGACAGCCTCCCGCCCCAGGCGATCCCGTCGACCGTGGTCATCGACCCGGAGGGCCGAGTCGCGGGGCGCATCCTCGGCCGGGTGAGCGAGTCGACCCTGCGCGGCCTGATCGAGCCGCTCATCGCCACATCGCCGGCTTCATCATGAACGGCGTTGCCGAGACAGTTGCCAGTGGCGGACTGCTTCTCGCCATCCTCATCGCCTTTGCCGCGGGACTGCTGTCCTTCCTGAGTCCGTGCGTCCTGCCGCTGGCGCCCGGCTACCTGTCCTTCGTGACCGGCCTGACCGGCGCAGAGATCGCGGAGGGAGGCGTTGAGCGGCGAAGCCGTGTCCTGCTGGGCAGCATCCTGTTTGTCCTCGGCTTCTCCGTGCTGTTCGTGTCCTACGGCGTGCTCTTCGGAGGCCTGGGGTCGCTACTGCTGGAGTACCAGGAACGCATCACGCGCGGACTCGGCCTGCTCGTGATCATCCTGGGGCTCGTCTTCATGGGGGTCATCCCCGGCCTGCAGCGTGAGTGGCGCATGCATCGCGTGCCGTCGTTCACGCTGTGGGGCGCGCCCGTGCTGGGCATCCTCTTCGGCCTCGGCTGGACGCCCTGCATCGGCCCGACACTCACCGTTGTGCAGACGCTGGCCTTCACCGAAGCAAGCGCCGCTCGAGGCGCGCTGCTGTCATTCGTGTACTGCCTGGGCCTGGGCCTACCCTTCATCGCGCTCGGCCTCGCCTTCCGTTACGCAGCCGGCACACTGAAGTGGTTCCGCAACCACAGCGAGCTGATCATGCGAATCGGTGGAGCGATGCTTGTCTTGGTCGGTCTGCTGCTCGTGACCGGCATCTGGAACGACATCACGATCTGGATGCGCACCCTCGTGCCCGGTTTCGAGACCCCCCTGTGACCTGCGCGACATCCGGGCGGCGCATTCGCCGAGGTCGGGCAGACTGGTAGCGCAATGAGCATCGATCTCGAGACCCCGACAGCGCGCGAGCCCGGAGGCCCGCCGCCGCTCGATACTGCGGGATTCCTGCGCTGGTGCTGGCGCCAGCTCACCAGCATGCGCATCGCGCTGATCCTGCTCTTCCTGCTTGCGGTCGCCTCCATCCCCGGCACGGTGCTGCCGCAGCGTGGCACCGACCCCATTCGCGTCAGCGACTGGATTTCCGGCAATCCCACCTGGGGTCCGGTGCTCGACCGTCTCGGGTTCTTCGATGTCTACGCCGCCCCGTGGTTCGCCGCGATCTACCTGCTGCTGTTCGTCTCGGTGATCGGCTGCGTGATCCCACGCACCCGCCAGCACTGGCGCGCCATGCGCAGCACGCCACCGCCACCTCCGCGCTTCCTCGACCGGATGCCTGGCTTTCGCACGTGGACGACGCCGGCCACCGACGACGACGTCCTCGACACCGCGGCGGCCGACCTGCGCGCGCGTCGGTGGCGAGTCGATCGCGGCCCGGGCTGGGTGGCGGCCGAGAAGGGCTACCTCCGCGAGACCGGCAACCTGCTCTTCCACGCCGCGCTGATCGCGCTGCTGGTGTCCGTTGCCTACGGCGCGCTCTTCGGCTGGCGCGGCAATGTCATCGTCCGCGAGGGCACCGGCTTTTCCGACACGCTGACCCAGTACGACGCCTGGGGTGGCGGCCGCCTGGTCAACCCCGACAACCTGCCGCCGTTCTCCTTCGCGCTGGAGGACTTCCGGGTGGAGTTCGAGCGCTCGGCGGCGCAGCGCGGCGCACCGCGGCTCTTCGAGGCGGACCTCGAGGTGCGTCCGGAGCCGGGCGCGGCGCCCGAGGCGGTGACCGTGCGCGTCAACGAGCCGCTGAGCCTGGACGGCGCCAAGGTCTTCCTCGTGGGCCACGGCTACGCACCCGTGCTCGAGCTTCGCGATGCACTCGGTCGTGTCGTGCACAACGACGGCGTGGTCTTCCTGCCGCAGGACGGCAACTTCACCTCGACCGGCGTACTCAAGGCTCCCGACGCCACGCCAGCCATGGGCTTCCAGGGCCTTTTCCTTCCGACGGCCGGGCTCGACGACGTGCGCGGACCGCACTCAGTCTTCCCGGCACCCGACGATCCCGCGGTCTTCCTCTCGGCGTGGGCCGGTGACCTCGGCCTCGATGGTGGCGTACCGCAGAGCATCTATGCGCTCGACACCGAGGGGATGACGCAACTCGGCCTGGAGGCCCTGCGACCCGGGCAGTCGTGGGACCTGCCCGCGGGCAACGGCACCGTCACCTTTGTCGGGCTCGAGCGCTGGGCGTCGTTCCAGATCGCCCACGACCCCGGCAAGGAGCCCGCGCTCATCAGCGCATTCCTCGCCCTCGTCGGCCTCATGCTGTCCCTCTTCATCCGCCGTCGACGGGTCTGGGTCCGCGCGACGTCCGGGGAGAGCGGGGTTACGGTGGTGACCGTGGCTGGGCTCATGCGCAGCGACGAAGGCGACGTGAGCGCCGACGTCGATGGCGTGACCGACGCCCTGGCAGGAAGGACCCCCGCGTGACCGCGACCTCGCTCGCCGAGTGGAGCAACCTCGCCGTTTACTCGGCGATGTTCGTTCTCACCGCTGCGTTCATCGCGTTCGCGGTCGGCTTTGCCGCGCGCGGTCAGCGCGTCAACACCCCTGAGCTCGTGTCCGTCGGGTCGGGCGGCGTGGCTGAGCCCGTCGGCGGCGGCGTTGCCGCACCCCCGGCCCCTGAGCCGCCCGCGGTCGACCAGCCCGGACGCCGTGCCAGCAACGTCGGCCTCGCGCTGACCTGGCTGGCCTTCGGCCTGCTCGTGGTCGGGCTGGTGCTGCGCGGGCTATGGGCCGGGCGCGTGCCGTGGGGCAACATGTACGAGTTCTCGCTGGCCTCCGCGGCCGGCATCCTGGGCGTCTACCTCGTGATCTCGACGCGTCGCGACCTGCGCTGGCTCGGCCTCTTCGTCGTTGGCGCCACGCTGCTTACGTTGGGGTTGGCCGTCACCGTCCTCTACACCGAGGCGGCGCAGCTCGTGCCCGCGCTGAAGTCATGGTGGCTCGTCATTCACGTGTCGGCGGCCGTCATCTGCGGCGGAGCGTTCACCGTCGCCGCTGGCATCACGCTGCTCTACTTATGGCGCGAGCGCGCCGAGCGCCTAGGCAAGGTCACCGGTCTCGTGGCCAAGCTGCCCGACGCGTCGCGCCTCGACACCCTGGCCTATCGCATCCTGGCATTCGCTTTCCCGCTGTGGACCTTCGCCGTGATCGCCGGTGCGATCTGGGCCGAGAACGCGTGGGGCCGCTACTGGGGCTGGGATCCCAAGGAGACGTGGGCGTTCATCACGTGGGTGATCTACGCCTGCTACCTGCACGCACGCGCTACTGCCGGCTGGCGCGGTCGCCGCGCGGCGTACATCTCGCTCGTGGGTTTCGCGTCGTTCCTCATCAACTACTTCGGCGTCAACCTCTTCGTCAACAGCCTGCATTCCTACGCCGGCCTCTAGCCCCGCCACTCAACGGACGGAGTGGTCAGGCGGGGGCTTCGCCGCTGTCTTCTCGGCGGCGCTTCATGCGCTCGGCCCAGGCGTCGTCATCGAGCTGTCGCAGGAACGCCGGGTCGTCGTCGGGCGCGACCGGGCCGCGGCGCCGCCGACCCCGGCGCGGACGCTCGGGGCGCGGACGCCCGGCGACGAGCCAGATGAGGCCGCCGAGGAGCGGCAGCAGCACGACGATGAGCAGCCAGACGAATTTCGGCAGGGTCCGCGTGGAGGTACCGGGCGTGCGCAGGACGTCGATGATGAACCAGATGTAGACCGCGATGGCCAGCAGGATCCCGACAACCCTCAGCACGTGCACCTCCCTCGTGTCCCCGCCAGCCTAACCCCGGACAGGCGGTGTCCGCCTGTCGCGCCTACCGTGGAGTCGTGCGCGGGATCGCTCTCTACACGACGTTGCGGCTGGCGATGCTCCTTGCCGTGTGGCTGGTCATCCAGGTCGTGACGCCGCTGCGTGGCCTGATCGCCATCGCTATCGCCATCGTGATCTCCGGCATCCTCAGCTTCGTTGTCCTCGACCGGCCCCGCAATCAGGCCAGCCGCGGGCTTTCCGGATTCTTCCGCCGCATCGACGAGCGCATCGAGCGCAGTCGCACCGCGGAGGATGTCGACGACGAGCCGGTGCAGCCGGCCTCAGGACAGGCCGATGCCGAGCCCGAGCAGCAGCCCGTAGGCGAGCACGACGAGACCGGTCGCCTTCAAGACGGCGATGAGGGCGCCACCCGTCGCCCCGCGTAGGACAGACGCGATCGGCCGGATGGCCAGGACGGCTGCCAGCATGGCGAGCCATGCCAGTCGCAGTCCGAGAGACGTGACCATCGGCACGATGACGACGAACGCCGAGACCACGAGCACGACGTAGAGCACGCGTGTCGGCCCGTCGCCCATGCGTACGGCGAGCGTGCGCTTGCCCGCCTGCGCGTCGGTGGGGATGTCGCGCAGGTTGTTGGCAACCAGAACGGCGCAGGTCAGCGCTCCCACGCCGATCGACGAGACCCACGCGGTGGTGCTGAAGGTCAGCGTCTGCACGTATGCAGTGCCGACGACGGGCACGACGCCGAAGAAGACGAACACGAAGACCTCGCCGAGGCCGAGGTAGCCGTAGGGCTTGGGCCC
>CAINGG010000534.1 GCA_903848435.1 uncultured Actinomycetes bacterium
GCGATGCTCGCCTGCGCGCGCATCGGTGCACCGCATTCGGTGGTCTTCGCCGGCTTCTCGGCCGAGGCGCTGCGCACCCGCATCGACGATGCCCAGGCCAAGCTCGTCATCACCTCCGATGGCCAGCACAGGCGCGGGTCAGCGATGCCCCTGAAGCCGGCGGTCGACGAGGCCGTCCAGGAGGCTCCGAGCGTCGAGCACGTGCTCGTCGTACGTCGCACGGGTGGCGACGTGGACATGACAGACGGCAGGGACGTCTGGTGGCACGTCCTCGTCGACAGGCAGTCCGACCAGCACGTCCCGGAGGCGTTCGACAGCGAGCATCCGCTCTTCATCCTCTACACGTCCGGCACCACCGGGAAGCCCAAGGGCATCCTGCACACCTCAGGTGGCTACCTCACGCAGACGTCGTTCACCCACTGGAATGTCTTCGACCTCAAGCCCGACAGCGACGTGTACTGGTGCACGGCCGACATCGGCTGGGTCACCGGGCACAGCTACATCGTCTACGGCCCGCTGTCCAACCGCGTCACCCAGGTGATCTACGAAGGCACTCCCGACACGCCCCACAAGGGCCGCTTCTGGGAAATCGTCGCGAAGTACGGCGTGACGATTTTCTACACGGCCCCGACGGCAATTCGCACGTTCATGAAGTGGGGCAAGGAGTTCCCGCAGGCGCACGACCTGTCGTCCCTTCGACTGCTGGGCAGCGTCGGCGAACCCATCAATCCCGAGGCGTGGATGTGGTACCGCGATGTCATCGGCGGAGACGAATGCCCCGTCGTCGACACGTGGTGGCAAACCGAGACCGGCGCCATCATGATCTCCCCGCTTCCCGGAGTCACCGCCGCCAAGCCCGGGTCGGCAATGCGACCGCTGCCGGGCATCGGCGCAACGGTGGTCGACGACCACGGCACGCCCGTCGAACTCGGGCACGGCGGATACCTCGTGCTCACCGAGCCGTGGCCGTCGATGCTGCGCGGCATCTGGGGCGACAACGACCGCTACGTCGAGACCTACTGGTCGCGATGGCCGCAGTACTACTTCGCCGGAGACGGATCGAAGATCGACTCCGACGGGGCGATCTGGCTGCTCGGTCGCGTCGATGACGTCATGAACGTCTCAGGACACCGCATCTCCACCACCGAGGTCGAATCAGCTCTCGTCTCGCATCCGTCCGTCGCGGAGGCGGCGGTGGTCGGGGCAGCCGACGATGTCACCGGTCAGGGCATCGTGGCGTTCGTCATCCTGCGCGGGGGCGTCGAGCAGGGCGCCGACGGATCCGAGCTCATCGCTGAGCTGCGCAATCACGTGGCCAAGGAGATCGGGCCGATCGCCAAGCCGCGCCAGATCATGATCGTGTCCGAGCTGCCCAAGACCCGCTCCGGCAAGATCATGCGCCGGCTGCTGCGTGATGTCGCCGAAAACCGCTCACTCGGCGATGTGACGACACTGGCCGATCCGCAGGTCATGCACCTCATCTCGATAGGCCTGAGCAGCGGAGCGAACGAGGATTAGCGATACCCTGTCGCACGGTGTGCCGGGAAGCCTGGTCGGCGTGAGGTAGCCGCTCGCCAGGAGGACCCGTGACCGACCACGAGCTCTTTGCTCGTCCAGCGCTCAGCGAGCGCGTCTGGCTCCTGCGCGCGCTGCGTGGCGAGACGATCGGCGGGGTCCTGCTCCTGATCGCCGCGGTCATCGCGATCGCGTGGGCCAACTCGCCGTGGGGTGATGCCTACACGGACCTGGGCAACGTCACGATCGGCCCGGCCGCGCTCGGGCTCGACCTCAACCTGTCCACCTGGGCTGCCGATGCGCTGCTCGCCGTCTTCTTCTTCGTCGCCGGGCTCGAACTCAAGCACGAGTTCACCCACGGCACGCTCTCCCGCCCGGCGCAGGCAGCTGTGCCCATCGCCGCGGCGATCGGCGGGATGGCCATACCCGCGGTGATCTTCACGATCATCGTGGCGACCGGCGATCCCAGCGGCCTTCGCGGTTGGGCAGTGCCGATGGCCACCGACATCGCCTTCGCGCTGGCCGTTCTCGCCGTCGTCGGTCGCGGCCTGCCGATCGCCCTGCGCGCGTTCCTGCTCACGCTCGCCGTCGTCGACGACCTCGGGGCCATCACGATCATCGCGATCTTCTACTCCAAGGGGTTCTCCCCCGGCTTCTTCGCGCTGGCCATCGTGCTGCTCGCGGCGTACTGGCTGCTGCAGCGCAGGCGAGTGCGCAGCCCGTGGATCTACGTGCCGCTCGTCATCGTGACCTGGTGGGCCGTCTACATGAGCGGCATCCATGCCACCGTCGCCGGCGTAGCCCTCGCACTGCTCACTCGTTCATCGACTGATCCCGGGGAGAGCGAATCCCCCGTCGACCGCCTCCAGCGGATGCTGCTGCCGTGGAGTGCCGGGCTGTGCGTGCCGCTCTTCGCCTTCTTCGCCGCCGGTGTCGACCTGCGCAGCACCGGCCTCATCGAGCCGCTAACCTCACCCGTCGCCATCGGCGTACTCGCCGGACTCATCGTCGGCAAGCCGCTCGGCGTGATCGCTACGGCGTGGATCGTCGCACGATTCACGCGGGCCAGCCTCAACCCGGCCATCGGCTGGCGCGACATCCTGGCCGTCGGCATCCTCGCCGGCATCGGTTTCACGGTCGCGCTGCTCATCACCGAGCTGGCGTACTCGTCATCACCGGGTCAGCTCGATGCGGCGAAGGTGGCGGTCTTCAGCGCCTCGGTGGCCTCCGCGCTCCTCGCGAGCGCCGTGCTCCTGTCGCGCAACCGGCACTACCGCCGCGTGGCCCTCGTGGAGGAGGCCGACGTGGACGGCGACGGCATCCCAGACGTCTATCAGCGGGAGGTGCCCGGGGATCCGGGCTCCCCGCCCCCCGGGACCGACTAGCCTCATCCCACGGCCCCGGATTCGAGGAGGATCGAATGGGTGATCTCACGCCGGGAGGCGACACCTCCCTCAAGGGGCTCGTTGCCGCCGCTGTTGCTGATCTGCAGCGGCTGATCCGCGCACAGGTCCAGCTCGCCAAGCTCGAACTCCAGCAGACCGGGAAGGATGCGGCCAAGACCAGCGTCTTCCTCATCCTCGCGCTGTCGATGGCCGGCACCGGCGGGCTCTTCTTGCTCGTGACGATCGCCTACGTCCTCGTCGCGCTCGGCCTGCCCGTCTGGGCGGGCTTCGGCATCGTCACCCTCTTCCTCTTCATCGTCGCCGCAGCCTTCGGCCTGTTGGGCCGTCGCGAGGCGCAGCGCATCAAGGGGCCCGAGCGCACCATCGCTCAGATCGAAAAGACCAAGGCCATGCTGTCGGGGGGTAGCGCACCGGCTTCCGAGGTCGCGGTCGCCGGTGAGGCCGGCGCGGAGTTGCCGGCGCCGCAGCCAGGCACCTGAGCGTGCTGCTCGATCCCGACTCCGTCATCCACGCGCCCGGGCCGTGGACGCACCGCGAGGTGTCCGCCAACGGCGCGCGCTTCCACATCGTCGAAGCGGGTTCGGGTCCGCTGATCGTCCTGCTCCACGGCTTCCCGACGTTCTGGTGGACCTGGCGACACCAGATGCGCACCCTTGCCGACGCTGGCTACCGCGTCGTGGCCATGGATCTGCGCGGCTACGGCGGCTCCGATCACACCCCGCACGGATACGACCCCACCACGCTGTCCAACGACGTTGCGGGTGTCATCCGCTGTCTCGGCGAGCGCTCGGCCGTCATCGTGGGTCAGGGCTGGGGCGGGTTGATCGCGTGGAGCATGGCGGTGCTTCACCCCGAGGTGGTTGACGGCATCGTGCCGGTGTCCATGCCGCATCCGCGCCGCCTGCGTCGGGCGATCATGCGCGATGCGATCCAACGCCGACGCGCGCTCTATGCCATCGGATTCCAGTGGCCCTTCCTTCCCGAGCGCTCGCTGCAGAAAGACGACTGTGCGCGCATCGGGCGAATCCTCAGCGACTGGTCGGGCAGCCCCGAGTGGCCCGACGCCGACACGTCGCTGGCGTACCGATCGGCATTCGCCCTGTGGCCCACCGCGCACTGCGCTGTGGAGTACCACCGCTGGGCGGTGCGCTCCATGCTGCGCACCGACGGCATCCGCTACTCGCGTCGGATGGACACGCCCATCGAGGCACCGGTGCTTCACCTGCATGGCGAGCACGATTCCTCGATCCTGCTGCGCAGCGCCGAGGGCTCTGGTGAGTGGGTCAACGCCGACTACGAGTTCTGCGTTGTCGATGGCGTCGGGCATTTCCCGCAGGAGGAGGCACCGGAGCGGTTCGACGCACTCCTGCAGAAGTGGCTGCTCCAGCTGCGCGAGGCATGATCACCCCGGGCGCTGAGCGGCCGCGCGATCGGCTCGGCCGACCACTGCCCTGGGATGCCACCGGCTATCCCACCGTGCCGATCCGTGCTGACATCAGCGCGGAGGATGCCATCGCCGAGGCCCGCGCGTACCTCGATGAGGGGCTTCCCTTCCACGCGCACGAGGTCCTGGAGATGCGCTGGCGCTGCTGTCCGCCGGATGAGCGCGACCTGTGGCGGGCGCTGGCCCAGGCAGCGGCGGCCGTCACGCATGAGGCCCGCGGCAATCCGGTCGGCGCGCAGCGACTGCACGAGCGGGCATCGGCCACCCTGTCGACCTACGCCGGTCGGTTGCCCGCCAGCCTCGATCCCCTGCTGATCGACCTCAGCCTCACCCCGCCCGCGTCTTAGTTACGC
>CAINGG010000535.1 GCA_903848435.1 uncultured Actinomycetes bacterium
AGTAACGGCACGAATCGGGTGATGACAAGCATCGACGGCATCGCGTGGACGGCCAGGAGCGTGCCACAGCGGGGATGGCGCTCCGTTACCTTCGGTAACGGCGGGTTCGTTGCCGTTGGAGATGCTGGTGCAGTCATGACGAGTGGGATCGTCGCGGGCTTGACACCGACCCTCGATACTGCAGTGCGCACGGCGGACGGGTATACGGTCAATGTCACCAACTACGACCCGTCCTACACGTGGACTCCGACCGTGAGCGCGGGATCCGTCACAGCGGGCACTGCATCGGGAGGGATCCTTCCCCTCACCGTGACCGGACTGGGCGCCGCAGGATCAGCCACGCTGACGGTAACCACCTCGCGAACGAGCTACACCGACGGCACCGCGACTGCGACTAGACCTGCAGTCGCACCTCCCAGTGCACCCGCGATCACGGGCGTGACACCGGGCGACGGGCAGGCCAGCGTGGCATTCGCCCCGCCCCTCAGCGATGGAGGCAGCGCCGTCACGCGGATTGAGTTCGCGCTGGACGACACGTCGACGGTGGATGACTCAACCACGGGGCCGAGCCCGTACTCGCTCTCCGGGCTAGCCAACGGTGCATCCCGAGTGGTGTTTGCACGAGCGGTCAACTCGGCTGGGGCAGGCGCTTGGTCTGCACCTAGCAGCCCCTTCACGCCGCAGGCGCCGTCGCCTCCAGTCGTCGTTTCACCGGGACCGCCCAACGGGGTCCAGGCACTCAGGGGAGATGGCTCAGCAACCGTTAGCTGGGTCGCCCCTACCGAAGCCGGCTCCTTCCCCGTGACCACCTATCAGGTGGAGTCGGTGCCCAATGACGGCACATGCCTCACGTCGAGCCTGACCTGCGAGGTGACCGGTCTGCTCAACGGCGCGTCGTACACCTTCCGAGTGAGGGCACTCAGCGGAGCCGGATGGGGTCCCTGGTCAGACATGTCCAACGCCATCACGCCATCGGCACCGGCTCAGCTCTCCATCGTGATCGCGGGTAGCCGCGGAGCGGTTCGCGGCAAGCCGGGAATTGTCATGATGGGAACCACCACAGGCTTCGGTATGGGGGCAGCAGTGACACCCTGGTCCGGGAGGAAAGGAGGGGAACCTGCACCAGGCACTCCGGCGCTGGTCAGTGTTGGTGGAACCTTCACCTGGTCGCGGCGAGCCTCAGCGCTCGAGACCTGGATCCTCTACGCCACCGTAGACACCGTTCGTTCGAACACCGTGACCATCCGCCCCAATCAGGGGGCGACCCGGCAAGCACTCACTGGGAGCACCAATGCGTGTGCCGACCTATCTCGCTCGTCGACGAGTTGTCCACGATCCCCGCTATGCCGGTCTCCTAGGCTGCCGAGCCAAGTCGTGACCCCATGTCACTGACCTCGCTGAGGAGGAGTGCGGAAAGTGACCACCACATTGAGGGAGTCCCGGTGCTCGCTGCCCTCGTCGTAGACATGGACCCGACGCAATTCGAGATCGCATACGCCAAGTGAGACGAGTGCGCTCTCGAATCCGTGCTTGAGGAAGTGGCTTTCGTTGACGCCGATCACGGCATAGCCGTCAGGCCGGATGAGCGGTAGCAGGTTAACCAAGGCCTCCGGACCGAGGTGGCCGTGCGTGACGAGCCCGATGCTGATCAGGGCGTCGTACGGCGCTGCGGTATCGAGCACCGGCCGCGTGAGATCGCGCTCATAGAGATGGCGGTAGACGCCCTTGGCGTCGGCTACCGCAAGCATCTCCGCAGAAAGGTCAAGGGCGTCGAGGGCGAGCGCAGGTCGCAGTCTGCACAGATAAGCGCCGACTAGCCCCGTGCCGGCTCCGGCGTCCACCGCTGACGCGACGTCAGGGACGCTCGAGTCAAAGGTCTCGGCAATCACCCTCGGATGCAGGTAGCCCGCTGACACCACGAATTCCGTCTCGTAGGTCGCAGCCCACTTCGCGTAGAACTGCCGTGCCTGCTCCG
>CAINGG010000536.1 GCA_903848435.1 uncultured Actinomycetes bacterium
GGACCACGGCGGTGTACCAGTCGGCGCCGCGCGGCCGCGGGATCTCGACAGTGACCAGTCGGTCGCGAGGAATCGTCACCGTGATGGGTTCGGGTGCTGCCATCTCGCCCTCGGCCGCGAAGGGCAGCACCGTGATCGTCGCGGTCACCTCAGAGTCGTCGGCCGCGACGGACGTGTCATCGCCCATCGCCATGCCGTCGCTGTGCGCCTTGATCTCCTGGAGAGCGCCGGGCGCTGTGATCCACAGCGTGACGGCGGTGATCTTCTCGGCCGGTAGGCCGGCGGCGGCAGCGACATCCGTGATCGCCACGGCTCCGGTGGTGAACGACGTTTCCTCCAGCGCGCCAGTGCGAGCATCGATGGCCGGGTGACGCTGGCGGATACCGGCGACGATCGGCACGTCGGAGACGAGGTCGACCGTTGCCGCCTGACCCTCGAGTGCGCCATCGAGGTCAACTGCCGTGACGGTGCCAGCGGCGACGTCGACCTCCGAGAGCGCGGCTGGCACGTAGGCACCGCCCTCGGTGATCAGCCGCACCTTGACCGTGGCGTCGATATCGCCCGGGGCATAGACGAGCAGCTGGCGTCCGCCCTCGCCCGGGATCACGCCGGGGATGAGCACCCGCGTGGCCGGGTCGGCCGACGGCGGGATCCAGTCGGCTCCGCGAGGGACGAACCCCTCGATCTCGATATCGGATACGGCGGCAACGACGCGCCCGGAGCGCGCGACGACGTGCCACGCCACCGCGGGCAGTCGCGGCGCGATGCGCGTCAGGGACACGACAACGCGGCCGCGTGCCTCCACCACCACGCCGCGCAGGCTGGGCGTCGTGATCTCGCCGTCGGGCCCGCTGAGCACCACGTCGATCTCGGCCGGGCTCGACTCGGGGTTGACCAGAACCAGTCGGGTATCACGGCCGGCGACGGAGCCACCGCCCACGAACCACCAGGAGGTGTCCGGGCCCAGGCACGCCGTGCTGGCCAGTCCTCGGCGTTCGTTGAAGGAATCACGGGTGACCTGCGCGGCCACGAGTCCGGGGCCCAACGATCCTGTCGTGCGGATCTCCAGCGGCGGCAGGCGCTGGGAATCGGCGAGAACCTCGGCGGAGTCACCGGGCTGAGACAGTGCCTGAGCGGGATCCTCGACATCGGGCGCCTGCGGGTCGACGAGGTCGGGGTCGTCCGCGCCGCGGAGGTAGGAGACCGATGCTGCACCGTCGCGGTCCTGCCCGGGCAGCCCGGGCACGACCGTCATCGCCGACGTGGTCAGGGCTCCGTCGATCGACCCGGGCTCCGGGCACACCGCGGTGGAGGAGTCGACCGGATCGGTGGCGATGGTCCCGCCACCGGACGTCGAGGGAGCGGGCAGCAACAGCCCGATGAGCACGATGACCACCAGTGCGGCGAGCAGGGCGGCGGCAACGCGCGGCCCACGCGGATCGGCAGGGGGCGTCTGCGCATCCGACCGTGGACGTCGACTGCGGCGGCGCCGCACCGAGGATGTCGCGCCGTCGGTGAGGTCGGGCATGAGGGGCTCGGTCATGACCGCTCCCCGACCAGCTGATCCGCATCGTCGTCAGCGGCCACGTCGTCATCCTCGACCCGTCGGCGCCCGGGGAGCGCGAGCACGATGACGACCATGACGGCGATCGCCTGCACCCATAGCCAGCGCAAGCGGGCCGAGTCGTCGATGTCGATGACGAGCGCTTCACCCGCTGCGGCCGTGGCCGGAACGTCAAAGCGCTGGAGCGGCGAGGCCGCGTCTTGCGGAGCGGAAACGGCGAGCGGAGTCCCGCCCACCTCTGCACGCCAAGCCGAGTCGGCCGACTGTGCCACGTGGAGTCGGGCGGGTCCGGGCGCGACGAGTTCGGCGGACACGAGCGGCTCAGCCGACCCGATGTCAGTGACAGCGACGGGGCGAGCGTCGCCGTCGGCGGCGACGATCTGCACGCGCGCCGTCTGTCCCTCCACCTTCCACAGCACCTCGCCCTCCTGGCCGGCGATGCGGCGTAGGCCGGGGGCAGCGTCCAAGGTGCGGACAAGCGCGACGCCCGAGGCGTCAGAGCCCTCTCCCGCGTCGAAGACGACGTAGCGAATGGCGTAGTCCGCGAGCCCCGTCACCTCATCTCCTCCTCGCCCCGAGACCAGGCCGGACACGAGCGCATCGAGGGGCAGCCATGCCTGCGCGGGCGGGAGCACCTCGGCATCGCCGAGGGACGGGCCCGCACCATTGATGAGTGCGTAGGTGACGTCACCGTCCTGGCGCACGATGAGCGTGCGCGGCGCCTGAGGACCGACGGCCTCGGCGACGACAAACGGTGGAAGAACACTGGGGTCGCCGCGCCGAAGCGGGTCACCGGCACCTGGCAGCCACAGCATTCCCGCCGCGATAGGGGTCAGCACGGCAAGGGCGATGGCGATCAGCGCCACCGGCTGCCGCCAGCCGAAGGCCTCGGACGACACCGTGCGACGCAGCCCATCGCCGGCCACCGCGGCGGCAAGGATGAGTGCGGCGCCGAACACCGCGACGGACATGCCGGGCCACACCGGCTGAGGTTCGGGTACGCCGGGGAGCGTGACCAGGACGCGCGTGCTCGCCACCGCCACCAGCAGCGCCACGAGTCCCACGCCCCAGGCGGCCAGCACGAGCGGGCGGCGCGCCTCGCGCAACGGGGCCGCCAGCGCCGCGGCGACGACGCCGACGGTCACCCACAGCGGGACCATGCCCGGACCTCCTGGGTGAAGGAGTGCCAGCCCGTAGGGCGTGGCCGACGGGACGGTCAAAGCGGGATCCGGCAGCCCGAGATCGCCGAGGAAGACGGTCGGGTGACCGAGGAGGTAGAGCGACCATGGCATCAGGACCACTATGGGTACGCCGACGACGACCAGGGCCCGCAGTCCGACGAACGCGACAGGGCCGCGCGCATCGCCGACACCGCCGTTGCGCACAGCCGTCACGACGATGGCGGCAATGACACCCGCGACACCGAGCAGCCACGCCATCGGCGCTCCCGCCGTGACGATCGCCAGGAGCAGGCCGGCACCCCACGCCGTGCGGCCGCTCGGCGCGGGAAGCTCGGCGCCGCCTAGGCCGACTGCGCGCACCATGGCGCGCACCGCCAAGGGCAGCACGACGATCGCTACCAGCATGCCCAGACGCCCGCCCGCGACCGATCCAGCGAGCACGGGCAGCAGCGCATAGGTGATGGCGGCCCAGGCGCGCACGCCGGTGCTGTGCACGACACCGGCCAGGCTCCGCCAGGCGGCCAGCCCGGCCAGGGGCACTGCGGCGAAGAGCAAGACCGACACGGCGAGCGAGGCCTTGCCCAGCAGCACCGTCGCGAGCGCGGCGACCAAGGCGGTGAGCGGCGCCGACGGCAGGGTCGATCCGGGCCCAACATCGTGCCACGCCTCGACGTAGGCGCCCCACAGATCGCGGGCGCCTTCGGGCGCCGGCAGGAGGGCGCCGCCGAAGAGCGCACCGTCACCCCACCACAGCGCGCGCCCGGCGATGAGCGCGAGCACCGCGAGGATCAGCGTGATCACGACCGAGGGACGTCCGAACACCCGACGCAGGACACCGCCTGCGGGATCTTCGAATAGGTCGGCGTCGTCGGAGACCGGGCCGCTCTCGAGGGCTCCCACCGCAGCGCCAGTGGCTCCGCGTCCGGCGGTCACCATGCCGCCGAGCGCTTCCAGTGCAGCGCGTGCCTGGCCAAGTGACGTGGGACGGAATTCGCCGACGGCCGCCCGCGAACTCAGGGTCGACGTGGCACGCACGCGTCGGCGCGATGCGGCCAGGCGACCGGGGTGAGCGATCACGTTGCCCAGGGCAGCGACGTCATCGCCGGCGCGACGGAGGTCCTTGCCCAGCACGTACAGCAGCGAGCGGATGAGCGAGCCGAAGGCGAGGCGAACCGCGGTGAAAGGCACGCGCCAGGCCGGCGCCTGGGCGAGGAGCACATGCATGGCCGACCGTCGGTCGAGTTGGTAGCCCCCGGCGGCAGACGTGGATCCCTCGCGGCGTCCGTGGTAGGACGCCTCGCGGTGATGGACGACCGCACGGGGCACGACGCGTACCTCGTAGCCAGCACGCCACGCACGCCAGCACAGGTCGAGGTCGTCGCGATAGAGCGGGAGCGCAGGATCAAAGCCGCCGAGCTCCTCCCACGCATCTCGTCGGATGAGCATCCCCGCGGTGCCGACCGCGTGGACGGCACTGCGGTCGTCGTGCTGTCCTTGATCGTGCTCGCGGCGCTCGAGACCGGTGACCCGGCGCCCGGACCCCGACACGGTGAACCCGACCTCCAGCAGCAGGCGCCGGTCGTGCCAGCCGAGTGCCTTGGGGCCCACGATGGCCGCTCGGGGATGCTCCTGGGCGGCCTCCAGCAGGAGTTGCAGGCAGTCGGGAGCGGGGGCGGAATCGTCGTGGAGCAGCCATATCCACTCGACGGCCTCGACGTCGAACATCTCGTCGGAGTCGGAGCGCAGCACCCCCGAGGCCAGACCGGCCTGCACCGCCTCGCCGAATCCGGGCGAGCGATCCAGTGGGGGGAGAGTGACGACGCGGTCGGGTCCGAGTGACTCGGCAAGGATCTGGCCGGACGAATCGCTCGATGCGACATCGACGCCGACGACCGCGTCCGGATGACGGATCTGCCCGCCGAGGACCGTCAGCACGGCGGGCAGCCAGACCGCACCGTCGCGGGCAACGACAACCGCCGTGACGCGATGGCGCCCCGAGGTGCGGGGGTCTGCCGTCAGACCGCCTGCTTCTTCAGGCGACGGCGCTCACGCTCAGACAACCCGCCCCAGATGCCGAAACGCTCATCGTTTTCGAGCGCGTACTCGAGGCATTCGCCACGAACGTCGCACGACAGGCACACGCGCTTGGCATCGCGTGTGCTGCCACCCTTCTCGGGGAAGAAGGCCTCGGGATCGGTCTGCGCGCAGAGGGCTCGCTCCTGCCACTCCATGGCTGCACCAGTGGTCAGCGGCACCAGCACGGGATCACCCACTGCCGGTCCTCCTCCCTTGCGGCCCGCGCCGGGAAGGGGACCCGGCGGGGCGGGTCGCCCGTAGGCGCCCGAATAACACCGGTGTCATTACATAGGTCTCGGGGCCACTCGTCAAGCCCGTGAGGGCCTTTGGCCTCATGCGGCGACC
>CAINGG010000537.1 GCA_903848435.1 uncultured Actinomycetes bacterium
CTCGCCAGGGTGCGCGACGTCTTCGGGGTCCGATGATGCAGGACCTCTATCAGGAGATCATCCTCGATCACTATCGCAATCCGCAGGGCCGCGGTCTGCGCGAGCCGTTCGAGGCCCAGGTGCACCACGTCAATCCCACGTGCGGCGACGAGATTGACCTTCGCCTGCACCTGTCGTCCAGGGATGGCGTCACCGTGGTCGACGATGTGTCCTACGAGGGCCAGGGCTGCTCGATCTCGCAGGCATCCGCCAGCGTGCTGTACGACTCCGTCATCGGCCAGCCTCTTGACGACGCACTCGCGGCGATGGATCGGTTCCAGGAGATGCTGCAGTCGAAGGGCGACATCGCGGGCGACGAGGAGACCATGGGCGACGCTGTCGCCTTCGCGGGGGTCGCCAAGTACCCCGCGCGCGTCAAATGCGCCCTGCTGCCGTGGATGGCCTGGAAGGACGCGGTTGTGCGAGTCACCGAAGGGACACCAGCATGAGCCAGAGCACCTCCGAGGATGTCTGGGAGGCGATGAAAGACGTCGTCGATCCCGAATTGGGCATCAACGTCGTCGACCTGGGCCTGGTCTACGACGTGCATATCGACGACGGCAATCACGCCACACTCGACATGACCCTCACCTCCGCGGCCTGCCCACTCACCGACGTCATCGAGGACCAAACTCGGGCGGCGCTCGACGGTGTCGTCACCGACTTCGCGATCAACTGGGTGTGGCTACCGCCGTGGGGGCCCGACAAGATCACCGATGACGGGCGCGAGATGCTGCGCGCTCTCGGCTTCAACGTCTGACGTAGGCTTCCTGCCTTGTGATCACTGCGACCGGTATCGAGCTGCGTGCCGGTCCGCGCCTACTGCTGGCCGATGGCTCCTTGCGTGTGGGCTCCGGCGATCGCATCGGCCTGGTCGGGCGCAATGGTGCGGGCAAGACCACCCTCACGCGAGTGCTCGCCGGCGAGGCGCTGCCTGCGGCGGGCACCATCACCCGCGGCGGCACGGTGGGCTATCTGCCCCAGGATCCGCGCACCGGAGACCTCGACGTACGTGCCCGAGATCGCATCCTGGGCGCCCGCGGCCTGGCTGACGCTGCCAGCCGGATGCACCTCGCGGCCGAGCGCATGGCTAGCGACAGCGATGCCGAGCGTGAACGAGCCATGCGTTCCTACGACGCGGCGACCCGCGAGTTCGAAAGCCGCGGCGGGTATGCGGCCGATGCAGAGGCCGCCAGTATCGCGGCGAGCGTCGGTCTCCCCGAGCGCGTGCTGGGGCAATCGATCGGCACGCTGTCAGGCGGCCAGCGCCGCCGGGTCGAACTTGCCCGCATTCTCTTCGGCGGCTACGACGTACTGCTGCTCGACGAGCCCACCAACCACCTGGACGCCGACTCCATCAGCTGGCTGCGACGTTTCCTGGCGACCTATCCGGGCGGATTCGTGGTGATCAGCCACGATGCGGCACTCCTGGAGGCGACCGTCAACACCGTGATTCACCTAGACGCCAACCGAGCCGAACTCGACATCTACTCGATGGGCTGGAAGGCGTACCTGCAGCAGCGTGAGACCGACGAACGACGTCGGCGCCGCGAGCGGGCCAATGCCGAGCGCCAGGCATCGGCGCTCCGTGAGC
>CAINGG010000538.1 GCA_903848435.1 uncultured Actinomycetes bacterium
CTGCTCGTCCTGCACTTCATCGGCCTCGCCAGCCTGCTCGGCGGATTCCTCGTCCAGATGAGGTCGCCCGACAAGGGCGTCAACCCGGCGATGCTGCACGGCGCATTGGTCCAGCTCGTGACCGGCGTACTCATGATGGGGATCCTCGAGGCGGGACTGCTGCCCGACGAGACCGCCAACGTCACCAAGCTGACCGTCAAGCTGGCGGTTGTCGTCGTCATCACGGTGCTGGCCTTCATCGGCCGACGCCGTACGCCACCTCAGGTGGCACTATGGGGTGCGATCGGCGCGCTCACCCTCGCCAACGTCGTCATCGCCGTCTTCTGGGCCTAGTCGAGCGGCTCTTTGATCGAGTTAGAGACACTTATTCGCCCCGAGAAGTCTCCCTAACTCGATCCGTCGCTACTCCCACTCGATACGGACCGAGAGTGGGATAGAGGCGGGCTCTGCCCGGCTCACTCCCACTCGATGGTGCCGGGGGGTTTGCTCGTCACATCCACCACCACCCGGTTCACGTCCCGCACCTCGTTGGTGATGCGCGTCGAGATACGCGCGATCAGGTCGTAGGGCAGCCGCGACCAGTCCGCGGTCATGGCGTCCTCGCTCGACACCGGACGCAGCACGATCGGGTGCCCATACGTACGCCCGTCGCCTTGCACGCCGACCGAGCGCACGTCGGCCAGCAGCACCACGGGGAACTGCCACACCTCGCGGTCGAGCCCGGCAGCCGTGAGCTCCTCGCGGGCAATCGCATCAGCGGCACGCAGGATGCGCAGGCGATCAGCGTCCACCGCACCGACGATGCGGATCGCCAGCCCCGGCCCGGGGAAGGGGTGCCGCCACACGATCTCGGGAGGCAGGCCGAGCTCCAGGCCGACCTGGCGGACCTCGTCCTTGAAGAGGGTGCGCAGCGGCTCCACCAGCGTGAAAGCCAGGTCGTCCGGCAGGCCTCCGACGTTGTGGTGGCTCTTGATGTTGGCGGTGCCGGTGCCCCCGCCCGACTCCACGACGTCGGGATAGAGCGTGCCCTGCACGAGGAAGTCGACGGTCTGGCCCTGCTGGCCGGCCTCCGCAACGACACCGCGCGCGGCATCCTCGAAGACCCGGATGAACTCGCGGCCGATGATCTTGCGCTTCTGCTCCGGATCCTCGACTCCCGCCAACGCGGTCAAGAAGCGCTCCTGCGCATCGACGACGACGAGGCGTACGCCGGTAGCCGCGACGAAGTCGCGCTCGACCTGCTCGGCCTCGCCTGCGCGCAACAGCCCGTGATCGACGAAGACGCAGGTGAGCTGATCACCCACGGCGCGCTGCACGAGCGCTGCGGCGACCGCGGAGTCCACGCCGCCGGAGAGGCCGCAGATCACCAGCCCATCGCCCACCTGCTCGCGGATGCGCGCGACCTGCTCTTCGATCACGCCGGATGTCGTCCACGTGGGCTCGCACCCGGCGATGTCGTGCAGGAAGCGCTCGAGGATGCGCTGACCGTGCTCGGAGTGGACGACCTCGGGGTGGAACTGCACGCCCGCGAGGCGGCGCTCGCTGTCTTCGAACGCCGCGACCGGGGCGCCGGCCGACTGCGCGGTGACCGTGAAGCCCTCGGGGGCCGCGGTGACGGAGTCGCCGTGCGACATCCAGACCGATTGCTCGCTGGGCAGCTCGCGGAAGAGGCGGCTGTCACCGGCGCCGACGGTGAGGGGCGTGCCGCCGAACTCGCTGAGGCCCGTGCGCTCGACCGTGCCGCCGAGCGCCTGCGCCATCGCCTGGAAGCCGTAGCAGATGCCGAAGACCGGCACGCCCGCGCCAAACAGTGCCGGATCGACGCGTGGCGCGCCTTCGGCGTACACGCTCGATGGTCCGCCGGAAAGGACGATCGCGACGGGATCGCGCGCGAGCATGTCGGCCACGGGCATCGTGTGGGGGACGATCTCGGAGTACACGTGCGCCTCGCGCACGCGGCGGGCGATCAACTGGGCGTACTGCGCACCGAAGTCCACGACCAGGACCGGTCGCGGCGCCTCGCTCATATGTCGAGCGTAGTCACGCGGGGCCGAAGGCCAGGACGAGGGAGTACGTCGCGGCCGCCACCATCACGAGCACCAGGGTGAGCAGGCCGATGATCACGGCGGCCATGGCGAGCCCGCGACCGCCGCGCACGGCGCTGGCCGGGGTCCGGCGCAGGGCGACCCAGCCCAGGACAAGGCCGAGGACGCTGCCGATCACCGGAAGGAGGCCGATCAGTCCCAGCACCGACAGGACGAAGGCCCAGATGCCGATCGGTGACCGCCCGGGCCCCTCGTCCGCTCCCGCCGCAGCGACGGTGGCCGAGGCATCGGCCAACTCGGCCACCTCGGGCTCGGGCGCCGCCGCCTCAGCAACGGGCGATTCGGGCGCGGGGCTGTCCTCCACGCGCGACAGGCTAGTCCGCGCGGCTCCTGGATCCCCGGTGCCCGGCCGCCGGGCAACTCCTCCTTTCCCCTGCGGGATTCGTCCCCCTCCCCTAGCGTCGGCCCTACCTGCCGACGGGCGGGTCGGCGCCGCTGGCGCCGGGAGTACCCCGGGAGAGCCATGACCCACATTCCCATCAGCGTCACCGTCGACGGTGCGCTGTACGAAGCCGAGGTCGAGCCCCGCAGCCTTCTCGTCCACTTCCTCCGCGAAGACATCGGGCGAGTCGGCACGGTCGTGGGCTGCGACACCTCGAATTGCGGCGCCTGTACGGTGCTGCTCAACGGCCGCAGTGTGAAGTCCTGCAGCGTTCTTGCTGTGCAGGCCGACGGCGCCACCGTGTTGACTGTTCAAGGCCTGGCCGAGGGCGACGGCAAATGGCATCCCGTGCAGCAAGCCTTCAAGGAGTGCCACGGCCTCCAGTGCGGCTACTGCACCCCTGGCATGGTCATGTCGACCGTTGACCTGCTCCAGGAAAACCCGAACCCCTCGGAGGACGAGATCCGCGAGGGCCTCGAGGGCAACCTGTGCCGGTGCACCGGCTATCACAACATCGTCAAGTCCGTGCAGTTCGCGGCCAACATGATGGGAGGCACCAAGTGACCGAGACC
>CAINGG010000539.1 GCA_903848435.1 uncultured Actinomycetes bacterium
CGCCTTCCCTCCGTCGGCGACCTGTTGTGGCCGATCGTGGGCGGTGCCATCGGCATCATCCTCGTGGCCGTTGCCCTCGTCGTGACCCCGCGAGGAGAAGATCGTCTCGGCCGCGCGGTGCTGCGCGGATGGTCGGCAAGTCCCAACGGCGGCTTCTGGGCTATTCCCGTAGCCACCGCCGTTGCCGGTGCGGGCGCGACCGTCTTCGCGGTCCTCATCGATCGCGTCCTGGTCGTCATCTTCGGCGTGATGACGTGGCTGCTGCGCCGGGATGCGCCGCTCAAGCAGCAGCGACGTACGTCGTGGATCGACCAGGCGCCCGTGATCGCGCTCGTCATCGGCCTCGTGCTCAACGTGCTGTCGGACGCGCCGACGTGGACGGCCAGCGCCCTGGAGTGGAGCGCACCCCTGATGGCCATGGCCGGCGCCGCCGTGTTCGTGGGCTCGGTCCTGCATCCTTCGCAGCGCATTCCCTGGCGTCCGGGGATTGGCCCGTGGGTGCTCCTGGTGGGCGTGCGTGTCGCGATGTTCGTGCCCCTGGCGCTGATCGCGCCGGAGATGGGGATGCACGTGGTCTTCCTGCTCTTCGCCTTCTCGATCCCGGCATTCTTCCCACCGCAATTGTCGATTCTCTACGGCTACCGCGACCCCGTCGTTGCCGCTGCCGTGCGCTGGGGCTGGATCTTCGCCCCGGTCGGCATCGCTGCGGCGATCCTCGCCGCCCGAAGCTGACGCCCTACGCTGACGGAGTGGCACGAGTCGTCGTCGTCGGAGCCGGAATGGGCGGCATGGCGGCGGCCGTGCGCCTCAAGGTCAAAGGCCACGACGTCACCATCCTCGAGCAGTCGGCGAGACCCGGCGGCAAGCTCGCGCGCTACGAGCGCGACGGCTTCGTCTTCGATACCGGGCCCAGCCTGTTCACGCTGCCAGCCGTCTACCGCGACCTGTTCTTGAAGACCGGCGGCGCCCTGGAAGACGCCGTCGACATCCAGCCCCTCGACACCGCGTTCCGCTACCGCTTCGCCGACGGATCCACCCTCGAGGTGCCCGGGGTCGACCCCGGGCGCATTGCGCGGGCGATGGGCGATCAACTCGGGGGCAGCGCCAGCGATGACTGGCGCGGGCTCATGGCACGGGCCGGCGAAGTGTGGCGCATCACCCGCGGACCGTTCCTGCAGTCCCCGCTCGAAGGAGCGGGCACTCTCGTGCGCCTCGCAACCGATCCCCGCGAGGTACGCGCGGTCGCGCCGTTCACGTCGCTGCGCAATCTGGGCCGCAAGCACCTGAGCGATCCACGTCAGGTGACACTCCTCGATCGCTACGCGACCTACCAGGGATCCGATCCGCGCAAGGCACCGGCGGCGCTGATGACCGTGCCCTACGTCGAGCAGACGTTCGGTGCCTGGCACCTGGGCGGCGGCGTCGCCACTCTCGCTGACGCGCTCGCCGCTCGCTGTGCGGAGCGCGGCGTCACCATGCGCCTGAATGCCGATGCCGCGCGCATCCTCACGAATGCGGCCGGCGTCACAGGCGTGCAGCTGGCCGACGGCGAGTTCGTCGACGCCGACATCGTCGTCGCCAACTGTGACGCGACCCGCCTTTACACCCATATGCTCGACGATCCGCGCAGTCGCAAGCCCCTCCGTCGCATACGACGCACGACCCCTTCCCTGGCGGGCTTCGTGATCCTGCTGGCGCTGCGCGGCCGTACCGAGGGCGTGCGACACCACAACGTGTGGTTTCCCGACGACTACGACGCCGAGTTCGATGCGGTGTTCGGCGGGCGCCCGGTAGCAGATCCCACCATCTATGCCTGCGTACCCGATGACGAGCGGATGCAGCCCGATGGCGACCACGAGTCATGGTTCGTCTTGGTCAATGCCCCACGCAGCGGCCCCGTCGACTGGGATGCGCTGCGTGAGTCCTACGCCGATCACGTCCTCGATGTCATGGCTCGCCGCGGCTTCGACGTGCGCGATCGCATCCTGTGGCGTGAGGTGCGCACCCCCGCCGACCTCGACCGGTCGGTGCGCGCACCGGGGGGATCGATCTATGGCACGAGCAGCAATGGCACGCGCGCAGCCTTCCTCAGGCCCGCCAACATCTCACCGGTCCCCGGGCTCTACCTGGTCGGGGGCTCAGCCCACCCGGGAGGCGGGTTGCCCCTGGTCGGTATCAGCGCCGAAATCGTGGCGGAGGCGGTAGGCCGCGCCTAGCCCTAGGCTGGCGGCATGACCTCCCCGCTCGACGCCGAAGACCTGCGCCCGCGGGTGCAGAAGGTCGTCGATGACTTCATCGCCGGTCACCACACGCTGCTCGACGGCATCAGCGATGACCTGTCGCCCCTCGTGGACGCCGTGAGCGACCTGCTCGGGGGCGGCAAGCGCCTGCGCCCGGCGTTCTGCTGGTGGGGCTACCGCGGGGCAGGAGGACCGGACACCGAGGAGGCCCTGCGCGCCGCGGCCGCCCTGGAGTTCCTGCAGGCCTGCGCCCTCATCCATGACGACGTCATGGATGGCTCCGACACCCGCCGCGGCATGCCGTCCGCTCACCATCGCTTCGCCATGCTGCACCGCGGATCCGAATGGCTGGGCTCGCCCGAGGCCTTCGGCGTCGGCGCGGCCATCCTGCTCGGCGACCTGTGCCTGTCGTGGGCTGACGAGCTGCTGCTCACCAGCGGCATGAGTGCCGACGCCCTCGCGCGCGGCAAGAGGGTGTACGACGACATGCGCACCGAGCTCATGGCGGGCCAGTACCTCGACCTGCTCGAGCAGGCGCGCGGCGGCGGATCGGTCGAGCGCGCGCTGCTGGTGGTGCGCTACAAGTCCGCGAAGTACACCATCGAGAAGCCGCTGCACCTGGGCGCCGCCCTCGCCGGGGCCGGTCCGGACGTCTTCGCGGCCTACACCGGCTACGGCCTTCCTCTCGGAGAGGCATTTCAGTTGCGCGATGACGTGCTCGGCGTCTTCGGCGACCCTGCGGAGACGGGCAAGCCCGCGGGCGACGACCTGCGCGAGGGCAAGCGCACCGTGCTCATCGCGACCGCGATGGAGCGCGCTACCCCAGCGCAGGCGGTGGAGATCCGCCGGCACCTGGGCGACCCGGGTCTCGATGCCACCGGCGTGACCACCCTGCGAGACGTGATCGCCGACACGGGCGCCCTGGCGCATGCGGAGGGGCTCATCACCGACCTGACCGACCAGGCGCTCGCCGCGCTCGATGCCGTCGACCTCGCACCGCCGGCCACCGAGGTGCTCACCGGCCTGGCCTACGCCGCGACCCGAAGGAGCGTGTGATGGCTCGCACCGTGAGCGGACCGACCGATCGCGTCATCGTGGTCGGTGCGGGCCTCGCTGGGTTGTCCGCCGCCATGCGCCTAGCCGGTGCCGGGCGCCAGGTCACCGTGCTCGAGCGCGAGAGCGTGCCCGGCGGTCGCGCGGGGCAACTCGAGCTCGACGGCGCATCGGGCACCTACCGCATCGACACCGGCCCCACCGTGCTGACGATGCCGGATCTCATTGCGGACGCCTTCGACAGCGTCGGCGAGGACATGGACGACTGGCTCGAGCTCTCGCCTGTCGCACCCCTCTACCGCGCGTTCTATCCCGACGGCTCTCGTCTTGACGTGCACGCCGACGTCGACGAGATGGCCGAGGAGATCCGCACAGTGATCGGCCCCCGCGAAGCCGCCGGCTACCGTCGCTACGTCGACTTCGTCTCCGAGCTCTACCGCTACGAGATGACCGACTTCATCGATCGCAATATCGACTCCCCCTTCGACCTGCTCACCCCCAACCTCGCCCGCCTCGTCGCGATCGGTGGCTTCCGCAAGCTCGCCCCCAAGGTGCGCGAGTACCTCCGCGACCCGCGGACCGAGCGCGTCTTCTCCTTCCAGGCGATGTACGCCGGGCTCTCTCCCTACGACGCCCTGGCCATCTACGCCGTCATCGCCTACATGGACTCCGTGGCCGGCGTCTTCTTCCCGAAGGGCGGCATGCACGCGGTGCCCCAGGCGATGGCCGCAGCGGCGGAGAAGCATGGCGTCGAGTTCCGCTACGACACCGAGGTCACCCGCGTCGAGACCCGCGGGCAGCGCGCCGTGGCCGTGCACACCGCCGGCGGCGAGCGACTCGAGGCCGATGTCATCGTGCTCAACCCCGACCTGCCCGTCGCCTACCGTACCTACTCGGCCGGTCGCCCTGGTCGGTGCGGCGCCTCGACTACTCGCCGTCGTGCTTCCTGCTGCTCGCCGGATCGTCAGCGTCGTACTCGCAGATCGCCCACCACAACATCCACTTCGGACGGTCCTGGAAGGGCGTCTTCCACGAGCTCATTGACGAAAAGCGGCTGATGAGCGACCCGAGCCTGCTCGTGACCAATCCCTCGCACTCCGACCCTGGGCTCGCGCCCGACGGCAAGGAGATCTACTACGTGCTCTTCCCCACACCCAACCTCGATGCGCCGATCGACTGGCGCACCGAGGGCCCGCGCTACCGCGACGAGGTCGTGCGCGTGCTCGAGGAGCGCGGCTACCGCGGCTTCGGCGACGCGATCGAGGTCGAGTCGATCACCACGCCCCTCGACTGGGAGCAGCGTGGCATGGAGCGCGGCGCGCCGTTCGCAGCCGCGCACTCCTTCCTGCAGACCGGCCCCTTCCGCCCCAAGAACATCTGGGGCGAGAACGTCGTCTTTGCGGGCTCGGGCACACAGCCCGGTGTCGGCGTCCCGATGGTCCTGGTCTCCGGACGACTCGCTGCCGAGCGCGTACTCGGTCGTGATCCGCTCTATCGCTCGCGCGCCCTACGCTGATCGCGTGATGCGATCTGGGCCCATCGGGTCCTGGCTGGACGGGCGCATGCTTGCCCGATACGGATTGCCGGGCTTTGCCGGATCACTCATGCTCACCATCGGCGCCTTCGGCGTCGGCTGGCTGCCGCTCAAGACAGGCGTCGTGGAGATCGTCTATGTCGAGGCGCTGCGCGGCACGACGCTCGGCACCTTGATGTCGCGCGCGCTCATCTTCGTCGGAGTGGCCCTGCTGCTCCAGGCGTGGCTCATGCTCGGCCACGATCTGCTGGCTGACCGGGACGATCCGCACGCCCTTGTCACCGCGACTCCCGCGTCGATGACGGCCGTCCTCGTCGTCTGGTGCGCGCCCCTCCTGATCGCACCACCGCTTTTCAGTCGCGATGTCTACAGCTACTTCGCGCAGGGCCGGGTCCTCGACATGGGCGCCGACCCCTACTCCACCGGCGTCTCGGTGGTCGATGGATGGTTCCAGGACGGCGTCGACCCCATGTGGGCCGAGACGCCCACTCCCTACGGTCCCTTCTTCCTGCTCATCTCCCTCGGGGTGGCCAACTTCGCCACCGACCAGCCCGCGCTGGCCGCGCTCGTCTTCCGCGTCATCGCCCTCATCGGCGTCGCACTGCTCGTGGCCTACGTGCCACGGCTCGCCTTCCTGCACGGGATCAACCCCGCTCGGGCCCTGTGGCTCGGCGTGCTCAACCCCCTCGTCGTCATGCACTTCGTCGCGGGCGCGCACAACGACGCGCTCATGGCCGGCCTCGTCGTCATGGGCCTGTGCCTGGGGGCCGAACGCCATGCTGCCTGGGGGTCGGCAGCCATCGCGCTTGCCGCATCCATCAAGCCGATCGCCTTCCTTGCGCTGCCCTTCGTCGGCCTGCAGTGGGCGGGCCTGCGCTCGGGGTGGTGGCAGCGCATCCGCGGGTGGCTGCTCGCGGGCCTGGTCGCCGGTGCGGTCTTCCTGGCCACCGCATTGCTGGCCGGTGTCGGGTTCGGGTGGATCAGCGCCCTGTCCGCACCGGGCGAGGTGCGCACGTGGCTGTCGCCGCCCACGGCCATCGGCATGATCGTCGGCGGTGCGACTACGTGGCTGGGCCTGACGATCGACAACAACATGGCGGTCGCCATCGCCCGCATCATCGGCGCACTCGCCGGCGTGGGCGTGGTCCTGTGGCTGATCCTGCGCCCCGAGGGACGCAGCCCCGTGCGCGGCTGCGCGCTGGCCTTCGTCGCGGTCGTTGTGCTCGGCCCGGCGTTCCAGCCGTGGTACCTGCTGTGGTTCCTGCCGCTCTTCGCCGCGACGGGCCTGACGTCCACCCAGTTGCGGTGGGTCATCGTGCTCATCGCGGGCTTCTCCCTGCACGGCATGGCCGAGTCGAGCTCCACATCCGACAACCTCTTCGAGTTCAGCGACGGGCTGGCGATCCTCGCGGCGTTCGCCGTGGTCGGGCTCGTCCTGCTCGTGAGCCCTCGCGAGCGACGCCTGGTGCTGGGCGGGCCGCTCTCGCACGGCCTCGTGCCCGTCGACGCGCCCGCGCGGGCCCGGGCGGAGCAGGCGGTGTTCCGTGGCAGGATCGGTCCGCAGGAGGGCCGGACTGAGTGAATGAGCTCGATGCCGCGGGCATCCGCGACGCGTCGCTGCGCGCCTCCTACGAACGCTGCAAGCGACTCAATGCCGAGCATGGCAAGACCTACTACCTCGCCACGCTCCTGCTGCCGCAGCGCAAGCGGCCCTACGTCCATGCCCTCTACGGCTTCGCCCGCTACGCCGACGAGATCGTCGACGACCTGTCATCGACGCTGACCGACCAGGAGAAGGCCGACTGGCTCGGCTCGTGGGGCGATGAGATTCTCGCCGACATTAAGCGCGGGCGATCGCACGACCCGGTAGGTCGAGCACTTGTCGACACCGTACGCACGTGGGACATCCCCATCGAGCACTTCGAGGCCTTCCTCCACTCGATGCGCATGGATCTCACGGTGCGCGATTACGCCACGTACGACGCGCTCTTCGAATACGTCTACGGATCCGCCGCGGTGATCGGCCTGCAGATGGTGCCGATCCTCGAGCCGTCGGCACCGGAGGCCTATGACCGGGCGATGGACCTCGGGGTCGCCTTCCAGCTCGCCAACTTCATCCGCGATGTCGGCGAGGACCTCGACCGCGGGCGTGTCTACCTGCCTCTCGACGAACTTGCTGAGTACGGCGTCACGCGCGCCGAGCTCGAGCGCCGGGTGGCGACTCCCCAGGTCAAGGCCGCGCTCGCGGCGCAGATCGCTCGCGTGCGCATGCTCGAGGAGCGATCGCGTCCGGGCATCGCGATGCTCTCGCCGGAGGCCCAGCCGTGCATCGAGGCGGCACGCATCCTCTACTGCGGCATCGTCGACGAGGTCGAGAAGATCGACTACGAGGTTTTCGACCAGCGCGCGAAGGTGCCGCTACGCCGCCGGCTGGCCGTCGCCGGACCCGCCTGGGCCCGCGCTGTCCGCGCCCGACGACGCGGCCGGCACGCCGCGGCCTGACCGGCGCCAGATCGGCGGACCCGACATCGGCGTGCGCTGCACGCCGCGCCGACCCCAGAAGATCCACAGCGCCATGGCCAGCAGGCAGAGCGAGAAGCCCATCAGCAGGTCCTCGAACGGCTGGAACGCGATGCGACCCTCGCCGAAGAACGGCGGCGGCCCATCGGAGGCGGGCTGATCGCCCACGATCGCGGAGTCGGCGTAGGTGAAGACGTGCAGCGACGTCAGGATGCCGTTGGTCAGGAGCTGGAAGAACAGCACGATCGCGTAGGCGACCCAGAACCCTTTGCGCGTCACGAGGCGGGTGCGCAGCACGAAGAGGTCGAGGACGACGACGGTGATGACGAAGAGAATGCCGATCTGCGTGTAGGTCATCGCGGTGCCTCGTCGCCGAGGGGCCAGCCCTTGACCGAGCGCACGGCCTCGAGACTGAGGATCGACGCAGTGGGCACGACCAGGAAGAAGATGAGTTCCTCGATCGGCAGGATCCCGAAGATCCGGATGCCCAGCGTGCGGTCGGGGTCGATCGCCCAGTGCCCGGAGGAGATGGCCCAGATATCCCAGATGACGAAGACCACGACGGGCACCGACAGCGACAGCAGCAGCCGCTTCCAGCGGCGGAAGACCCGGGTGCGCAGGGCGACCTCGAGCCAGGCCGACCCGAAGAAGATGAAGGCCAGGACGCCGAGGTAGGTCAGCTGCTGCATCGCGTCCTCAGGTCGCCAGCTTGGCGTGATCCCACGACACGACGCGCTCGGGGACCAGGCGCATGGCCGCCTGCTTGGTCGCAGTGGGCCGGTAGGCCTCGCGCACGGCGGGTACGTCGCGCGGGTCGACGCCTTCGTACTTCACCAGCAGGCCGGCCGCGATGTCGCAGATGAGGTCGAGGTCGTCAGACAACTCGATGGTGCCGCTGATCTGCACTCCGCGCAGCTCGGCGTAGCGCTCGCCGTCCTCGACGAGCGCCGACACCCGCGCGTCGCGGCGTACATTGGCGACCTTCTGCGACTTGGCATAGGTGCGCATCCAGATATCGCCGTCGATGAGGACGAACCACATGCCCACCGGATCGGGCACGCCATCAGGGCCGATGGTCGCCAGGATCAAGGTGCGCGCCTGCGCGAGGTAGGAATCGACCTCGGCCGGGGTCATGGCGATCTCGGCGCGGCGGCTCACCCGACCATCCTGCCCAGGCTGCGCGAGGCCTGCCACGCCGGACCCGCGCATCCCGGGCTGGGAGCAAACCCCGACCTAGACTCGGGATCACCATGGAGACCCCCACCCAGCCGGTCCGGCCCGGCGGGTCGGCACAGCCGCCCCCGTCGGGCGCGACCGCCCCGGACCCGCTGGTCGGGACCGTGATCGACGGCCGCTACCGGATCGTGGCGCGCCTGGCCCGGGGTGGCATGGCGACGGTCTACGAAGCGGTCGACACCCGGCTGGACCGCACGGTCGCGCTGAAGGTCATGAGCCCGGCCCTGGCCGAGGACGCCGACTTCGTCGCCCGCTTCCGGCGCGAGGCGCGAGCCGCAGCCCAGCTCAGCCACCCCCACGTCGTCGCGGTCTACGACCAGGGCGAGGCCGATGGCGTTCCCTACCTCGCCATGGAATTCATCTCCGGACGCACGCTGCGCGATGTGCTTCGCGACTACGGCCCGCTCACGTCGGAGCAAGCGCTGACCATCCTCGATCCCGTTCTCGAAGCCCTGGGAGCTGCGCACGATGCGGGCTTCGTGCACCGCGACGTCAAGCCCGAAAACATCCTGATCTCCGACGACGGCCGAGTGAAGGTCACCGACTTCGGGCTCGCGCGCACGGTCACCAACGTCACGTCGGCCACGCAGGGCATGCTGATCGGCACCGTCGCCTATCTGTCGCCCGAACACGTCGAGCGCGGCAGTGCCGATGCGCGATCCGACGTCTACGGAGCGGGCATCTGCCTGTTCGAGATGGTGACCGGGACCGTGCCCTTCGCTGCCGAGAACCCGCTCACCGTCGCCTACCAGCATGTCAACGCCGACGTCCCGCCGGCTTCGTCGCTGCGCCCGAGCATCCCGCCCGATGTCGACGCGGTCATCGCCACGGCCACGCGGCGTGATCCGGCCGCGCGTTATCAGGACTGCCGCAGTTTCCTTTCCGATATCCGCCGCGTACGCCGTACCCTCCCGCCGCCCCAGCCGCTGTCGCGTGCCACGCAGGACACCCTCGTCGTGCCGCAGGAGATGGCGGTCGCGTCGGCGGCTGGTGTCGTGCCTCCCGCTGCCGTCACCGCGCGTCCGCTCGCTCCCGGCGAGGTGCCGGCGGGTCGTCCGCCCGTGCGTCAGCGACGCCGCAAGCGCGGCTGGCTCATCGCGCTGCTGATCTTGCTGCTCGCGGTCGGCGGTGCAGCGGCGGGCGGCTGGTATCTCGCGGCCGGCCCGGGCAAGCAGGTCGCGGTGCCGGGGGTCATCGGCATGGACCAGGCTGCGGCGACCGCGGCACTGCAGCAGGTCGGGCTGAGCCTGCAGGTCTCGGGCGAGGAATACAGCGAGACAGTGGCCAAGGGCCTGATCATCTCGGCCGATCCCGAGCCGGGAGCGTCGACTGCCAACGGCTCGGCGGTGAGCGTCGTGCTCTCCCTCGGACCGGAGCGCTACGCGGTGCCGCAGTTGACCGGCCTCACCGTGGAGCA
>CAINGG010000540.1 GCA_903848435.1 uncultured Actinomycetes bacterium
AAGGGCTACCGCGTGGTCGAACTCTCCGATGCCGAACTCGACCAGATCACGGAACTGCGTCGACTGCTCGAGGTCCCGACCGTGGGCGGTCTTGCCGGCTCGCTGAGCCCGGCTGGCGTCAAGCGGCTGCGCTCCCTCGCCCGCGAGGTGCGCGCGGCCGCACTCAATGCCGATGTCGTCGCGTACGTCGAGGCCGATCGCGAACTCCACCTCGCCTTGCTGGGCGAGGCCGGCAATCCCCGCCTCGTCGACCTCGTCGGCAGGCTGCGTGATCAGAGCAGGCTCTATGGATTGGAGCAGCTCGCCGCCGACGGCGTACTCGTGGAGTCCGCGGATGAGCATCTCGCGCTTATCGAGGCGCTCGAGACCGGCGACCGACGTGCGGCGGAGAAGGTCATGAGCCATCACCTCGACCATGTGCGCGGCATCTGGGCCCAGCGACGGGAGTCCGGCGCATGATCGCCGACGTCGTCGTCATCGGGGCCGGCGTCGTCGGTGCCTGCTGCGCACGCGCGTGTGCCGAGGCCGGCCTCACCGTGGTCGTCGTCGATCGAGGTGCGGTCGCCGGTGGCACGACGGGCGGCGGCGAGGGCAACATCCTGGTCTCCGACAAGGAGCCCGGACCCGAACTCGATCTGGCGCTGCTGAGCCGCGAACTGTGGGCGCAGATGGCCGGTGCGCTCGGTGATTCCTTCGAACTCGATCCGAAGGGCGGCCTCGTCGTGGCCGCGAACGGCGCGACCTACGAGCAACTGCAGCGCTTCGCCGAGGAGCAGCGTGCCTGCGGGGTCGTGGCCGAACCTGTCGCAGCTGCCGACCTGCCCGATCTCGAGCCGCGCATCTCCCGTGATCTTGCGGGCGGGGTGCTCTACCCGCAGGACATGCAGGTGCAGCCCATGCTGGCGGCCGCGCACATCATCGAGTCCGCTCGCGCGACGGGACGCACGACCCTCCTGACCGAGTGCGCCGTCACCGGCATCGATGTCGATACCACCGGCGCGATCTCGGGAGTGGCCACGGCGCAGGGTGTCATCTCGACCCGCTATGTCATCAATGCCGCGGGCACCTGGGGCGGTGAGATCGCCGCCCTGGCAGGGGTCGAGCTGCCGATCCTGCCGCGCCGCGGATTCATTCTCGTCACCGAACCGCTGCCGCCGATCGTGCGCCACAAGGTCTACGCCGCCGACTACGTCGCCAACGTCGCGTCTGACAACGCTGGGCTCGAGACATCGGCCGTCATCGAGGGCACGAAGTCAGGCACCGTCCTCATCGGCGCTAGCCGCGAGCGCGTCGGCTTCGACAAGACCCTCGATTGGCGCGTGCTCGGCCGCTTGGCGCGCCAGGCCATCGACGTGTTCCCGTTCCTCGCCGATGTGTCGCTGTTGCGCACCTACGGCGGATTCCGTCCCTACTGCCCCGACCACCTGCCGGTCATCGGTCCTGATCCTCGCGTCAGCGGCCTGATGCACGCCTGCGGTCACGAGGGCGCGGGCGTTGGCCTGGCCGCAG
>CAINGG010000541.1 GCA_903848435.1 uncultured Actinomycetes bacterium
GCGACCCTGCGGGGCCCCAAGCTCATCGGGCGGATTGGCCTGGTGCCGCAGGACTCATCCGACCTGCTCAGCCGCGACAGCGTCGCAGCCGAGTGCCGAGACGCCGATCGCGATGCCGGCTGTGCCGACGGCAGCACGGCGGCGCTGCTCGCCGAACTCGCACCTGAGATCCAGGGCGACACACACCCCCGCGACCTGTCCGAGGGTCAACGACTCGCCCTCGCTCTCGCCATCGTTCTGGTCGCCGAGCCGGCAGTGCTCCTGCTCGACGAGCCAACGCGCGGACTGGACTACCCCACCAAGGCCAGGCTGGGGCGTGTCCTGCGCGGCCTCGCGGCTCGCGGGCATGCCGTCGTCATCGCGACGCACGATGTCGAACTCGCGGCCGACGTGGCCACGCGCGTCGTCGTGCTGGCCGACGGCGAGGTCGTTGCCGACGGCCCGACCCCGAAGATCGTGGTCGGATCGCCGCTCTTCGCCCCGCAGGTCGCCAAGGTGCTGGCTACCCGCCCCGGTGAGTCCGTGCCCTTGACCGTGCCGGCTGTCGCCGCGGCATTGGGGGTGGCCGGATGAACCGCGCCCTGCCCATGGGGCCGTGGTCCTGGGCGGCCGTGGCATTGGCCACCGTCGTCGGGCTTCTCGCCTTCGGGTGGCCCTTCCTCGCCGAGCCCGGCTCTGCCGCCGTGGCGCACGCATCCGATGCGCCGTGGATCTTCGCCGCCGTGATCCCGCTCGTGCTGCTCGTCGTCCTCGCGCAGATCGCCGAGGGAGGCATGGACGCCAAGTCGATCGCGATCCTCGGCGTGCTCGCCGCCGTCGTCACCGCTTTGCGTCCGCTGGGCGCGGGCACCGCGGGTCTCGAGCCGATCTGGTTCGTCATCGTGCTCGGCGGCCGCGCACTGGGGCCTGGCTTCGGCTTCGCGCTCGGTTCGCTATCGCTGGCATCGTCCGCGCTGATCACCGGTGGCGTCGGGCCGTGGCTGCCCTTCCAGATGATCGCCGCCGCCTGGGTCGGATGCGTCGCCGGGCTGCTGCCCCCCATGCGCGGCAAGGCGGAGATCGCGATGCTCGCGGCCTACGGCATGGTCGCCTCCATGGCCTACGGCCTGGTGATGAACCTGTGGTTCTGGCCCTTCCTCAGCGGCATGGAGGCCACGGCCTACGCCGACGGCATCATGTTCGACCCGGGCGCCCCGGTCTCCGACAACCTCGCCCGATGGCTCGCGTTCACGCTGGTGACGTCGCTGGGCTGGGACATCCCGCGCGGCATATTGACCGCCGTGCTCATCGTCCTCGTCGGACGCCCGGTGCTCAACGCCCTGCGGCGCACCGCGCGGCGCGCGAACTTCGCTCCCGCTGTCGAGTTCGTCAGCCCGCCGCCGGCCTTGGCCGAGAGTCGGCGCTGATGGAGGTCCTGCTCCTGGGCACCGGTGCGGCCGACGGATGGCCGAGCCCGTTCTGCCGCTGCCTGTCCTGCGACGACGCACGTACGCGCGGCGAGGTCCGACTGCCCACCGCGGCACTGCTCGGCGATCACGTGCTCATCGACGCCGGGCCGGCCGTGCCCGGCGCTGTCGCACGCGCGGGGCGCTCGCTCCGCGAGGTGCACCACATCGTCGTCACCCACGCGCACCCCGACCACCTTGACCCCGCGCTGCTCCTGTGGCTGTCGTGGAATCCCACGCCGCACACCGTGCACGTCTGGGGCCCCTCGTCGGTCGCGGAGGCCTGCCGCCACTGGATCGGTCCGGCTACTCCCGTGGAGTTCCACGACATCGGACCCGGCGACAAGATCACCCTCGACACCCCCGACGGCCTGTGGCGCGCGCACGTGCACGCGGCGGCGCACGATGCCGAACCATTCGGCGGCAGCCCCGATGCGCTCGCGGCGGATGCCGTGGTTCTCGAGATCGTCGATGCGCATGGCGCGCGCCTGCTCTATCTCACCGACACCGGGCCGCTGCCGCAGGCGACGCTCGCCAGCCTGCGCGATGCCAGTGCTGACATCGTCCTCATCGAGGAGACGTTCGGCGATCACATCGACCACCGCACCGGCCACCTTGACCTGGCCACGCTTCCGTCGACTCTCGGCGCCCTGCGAGCCGCCCATGCCATCGCGCCGGGAGCCAACGTCATCGCCGTGCACCTCAGTCACCACAACCCGCCCGTCGAGGTGTTGCGCGCGCGGCTGGCCGACATCGGCGTTCGACTGGTCGACGACGGCACCGTCATCGGGCGTCCGACGCGCACGTTGATCCTGGGCGGCGCGCGCTCGGGCAAGTCCGCCGAGGCCGAGCGGCGAGCCTTGCGCTTCACCGATGTCGTGTACGTCGCAACCGCGGCCCCGCGTCCCGGCGATGCGGAGTGGGCCGAGCGAATTGCACACCATCAAGCACGTCGCCCCACCGGATGGGCCACCGTCGAGGGCCACGCCCGGTTGACGCAGGCACTGCGGGCCGCGACCGCACGGCAGGCGATCGTCATCGACTGCCTCACCCTGTGGCTGACCGGCGTCCTCGACGAAGCAGCCGAGCACGGCGACTGGGATGCGGTCGATCGAGCCCTTCTCGCGGCAGCGGCTGAGTCGGCCGCCAAGGACCTGGTCGACGCCATCGCCCACTGCCCCGCGACCGTGCTCATCGTCAGCAACGAACTCGGCATGGGCATCGTGCCGATGTCCGCATCGTCTCGGCTGTTCGTCGACCTGATCGGCCGGCTTCACCAGCAGGTGAGCGCGGTGTGCGACGAGACGATCCTCATGGTGGCCGGACGCCCCCTGCTCATGGACGGCGGGCGCGCATGAGCACGGGCGATGCGCTGGTGGATATCGCCGCGCAGATCGAATCGCCCGATCGACAGATCGCGCAATCGGCAGCCGACCGCTGGGATTCGCTCACCAAGCCCCAGGGCGCACTGGGGCGCCTCGAAGCCCTGGGCACCTGGTGGGCCTCCGTGAGCGGACAGTGCCCGCCAGCGCCTCCCGCGCGACCGACCCTGGTGATCATCGCCGGAGACCACGGTGTCGCTCGCACCGCGCGCACCTCGGCCTACCCGCCGGAAGTGACGGCACAGATGGTGCGCACTTTCCTGTCGGAGCGAGCGGCGGCGAATGCGCTCGCTCGCAGCGTCGGCGCCCGGGTGCGCGTCGTGGACCTCGGCGTCGATGCCGATCCGGCCTACGCCGACGACCTCGCCCCCGATGTCACCCGCTACCGCGTGCGGCGTGCCAGCGGCTCGATCGACCGCGAGGATGCGATGACCGGGGCAGAAGCCCAGCAGGCCTTCGACGCCGGCGTCGCGATCGCCGACGACGAGATCGATGCAGGGGCCGATCTGATCATCATCGGCGACATGGGCATCGGCAACACCACGAGCGCCTCGGCGATCGTGGGCCTGCTCGGGCCCGCAGACGCCATCGCCGTGGTGGGCCGCGGCACCGGTATCGACGATGAGACGTGGATGCGCAAGTGCGCAGCCGTGCGCGACGCCATGCGCCGGGGCAAGGAGTTGAAGGCGTCGCCGCTGGAGCTCTTGGCGACGATCGGCGGCCCGGACATCGCGGCCATGGTCGGCATGCTCCTGCGGTGTGCGCAACGCCGTACGCCCGTCATCCTCGACGGCACGGTGTCGACAGCTGCCGCACTCATCGCCCATCGCGCGGCCTATCGCGCGCGCGACTGGTGGCAGGCGGGGCACCGCTCGACGGAGCCGGCGCACACGACCGCACTCGGGCGGCTCGACCTGACGCCGCTTCTTGAGCTCGACATGCGCCTGGGCGAGGGCACCGGGGCACTCCTGGCCATCCCGCTGATCGCCGCCAGCGCCGCTGCACTTGGCGAGATGCTGACCTTCGAGGAGGCCGGCGTCGCCACCTCGGGCGATCAGATCGCCGACAACGCGACATGAGCGGCCTGCGGCTGGCGATCGGCACCTTCACCATCGTGCCCGCGGGGATGCCCGCGCGCGTCGACCGCGCTGCCGCGCGCACCGCGATGCTGTTGGCCCCGCTCATCGGCGTGATCCTCGGCGCACTAGCGGCACTGATCCTGTGGGCGGTCCGCTCGGCGACGGGCGCGGCATACGGCAATCTCCTAGGTGCTGCACTCGCCATTGGCTTCCTTGCCTATGCCACGCGCGCCCTGCACCTGGACGGCCTCGCCGACACGGCTGACGCACTCGGCAGCGGGCGACGCGGCGACGCCGCACTCGACATCGCGCGCCGAGGTGACGTGGGGCCCTTCGGCGTCGCGACGCTCGTGCTCGTCCTCGTGATCGACGTCACCTCGCTAGCGTCGGCCGCATCCGCGCATCACGGCACGGTGGCCATCGTGATCGCGGTCGCCACCGGTCGGCTAGCCGCAACCTGGGCGTGTGCGCGCGGCATACCTGCTGCGCGCCCCGACGGCCTCGGCGCCCTGGTCGCCGGCACGGTGCCGCGCATCGCTGCGCTCGCATGGACGGTCGCGCTGCTGGGACTGGCGGTCGGCCTCGCCTGGCTCGACGACGACCGCACCCTGCGTGCTGTGCTCGCGGCTCCCGTGGCCGTGGTGGTGGCCCTCGCGGTGGCGATGCTCCTCGTGCGGCGAGCCGTGCGGCGCCTGGGCGGGATCACCGGCGATGTCCTGGGCGCAGGAGTCGAGGCAGCCACCGTCGCCTGCCTCGTGGCCTACGCGATCGGGGTCGGCACTACGGTCGGCGCATGACACTGCGCCAGACTCCCCTTCACTCCCGGCATGCCGCCCTCGGCGCCAAGATGGCCGACTTCGGCGGGTGGGACATGCCGATCGAGTACGCCGGCACCGTCGCCGAGCACACCGCTGTGCGCGAGGACGTCGGAGTCTTCGACGTGTCCCACATGGGCTACACCGAGGTCACCGGGCCCGGCGCTATCGCGTGGCTCAACACGGTCCTCGCCATCGACATCGCCGACACCCTCAGCCCCCAAGCCGCAGAAGGGGCTTACCTCGATCTGTGGGTGGATGGCGAACTCAGCTACCGCATCAAACCCAGCCGCGCCGTGAACAAGGTGCGTGAGCGCCAGCACGAAGGCGGTGTGTTCAGCGGCGACAGCCAGGAACCGCTCTACGGACCCACCTACCTGCCCCGCAAATTCAAGTGCGCGGTGACGGTTCCCGGTGATAACTCCGTCGATCTGCTCACCCAGGACATCGGCCTGGTGGCCTTCGCCGATGCCAATGGCGCCTTGCGCGGCTGCAACGTGTATGTGGGTGGTGGCA
>CAINGG010000542.1 GCA_903848435.1 uncultured Actinomycetes bacterium
AAGGTGCCCGGAAAACCCCAGTCGCTCTTCAGTTGCGAGTGCTCCCTAGCTGATGTCGGCGACATTCAGAGTTGCTCGCTGAAGGGCAGTCCATCTGCCCCCGGTCGTGACAAGTGATGGCGTAGGGGAGGTGTCAGGCGACCTTGTCGGAGTAACGCTGGCGTGCGGCCTCACCTGTAGTGCCGACAAAAAGTCCGATGGCCGACCAGGACATACCTGACTCACGGGCGAGACGAATCGCGTCAATCATGTGGCGCTCGGCGTCAGAGCGCTCTTGCACCGCACCGCGCAATGCGGCGACGGCCACTGAGTCGAGTTCGTCGGCATCGGATGGCTCGTAGTCTTCAAATCGCGCAGCGAGCTCATCTGCGTGCTGAAGAATCTCATCGACTGAACGTGGCATGGTCATCACCTCAGGAACTTCTCACGGGCAATCATGGCGTGAACGATCACGATCGCCACGTCGCCCTCAACGTAACCAACTTCCAAGATGAGAGCGGCCCTGTTTGGGCCGACCATCATGGTGAAGCCATCTCCAAGATCCCAAACCCGGATCGGGTTGCGGTAAGCGTGAAGAATGTCTTCGCGGGAAAGCCCGTGCTTGAAGGCCGAGGGAGCAATGATCGGCTGATCAGGCACGATTACAAGGTAACTTGGAAGATGATCCTCGGTCAAGAGGTCATTGGTCGATAGGAGTTTGAGGGGCAACCAAAGGAGTCCGGCTGGGGTGAGTGACGGGACTCGAAGGTGCCCGAAAAGCCCTCGTCGCGCTTCAGTTGTGAGTGCAGCGTAGTCGATGTCGGGGACAGTCAGAGATGCTCAGTGAGGTGCAGTCGACTTGCCCCCAGTCGTGACCAGTGATGGCGTGGGGGAGTCAGGCGGTCTTATCAGAGTAACGCTGGCGTGCGGCCTGACCGGTGGTGTCGTCGAACAGTCACATTTGCCGACAACCGTATGCCGGGATCTGATGCCACGCGAAGCGCTGCGAGCATACGGCGCTCCTGAGGAGAGAGGCCAGCGTTGATCGTGGATCGGCAGGCACTTCTCCTCTCGGGTTAGCGTCGCCGCACTACCAAAGTGCTGGAGGTCGTGCTTTCAGCGGTGAAGTACACTCAAAGCGGCTTCTTGGGATGGACCTTCCGTGTCCGCGTGAATGTTCCCGACGTACTGACGGCAACACTGGTGCCCGCGCGATAGGCCCGGGTTGGCAGCGTGCGCGCGGCCGGGGTGACCAGGCTGTCCATGCCCAGTCCCGTGGTGGTGCCAGTCACTCGCACAACGCTGCCATCGCGTGTGCCGTGGAGCGTCTCAGATAGGGCAGGGAGGGCCGCTCGTGTACGAGCCATCGGGACATGTCACGCCCGACCAGGTGACGCCCGTCAGATTGGCGCCGGTCAGTTTTGCACTGGTCAAGTTCGTGTCGACGAACTTCGCGTTCGTGAGATTCGCATTCGTTAGGTCCGCGTAGAGGAGGTTCGCGTCGCTGAAATCCACGCTGGACAAATTGGCACCCACAAGTTTTGAGCTCGTCAGCTGCGCTGCCGTCAAGTCCGCTGAGGTCAGATCAGCTCCGGAAAGATCGGCGTTGCGGATACTTGCGAAAGGGAGGCTCACTCCCTCCATGAGGGCCTGCTTGAGGGACACACCGTCCAAGTAGGCTCGCTCCCCCGTCAGTCTGGTGAGGTTGGCGCCATTCATTGTCGCTCCGCCCACCTTGGCTTCGCCCAGGTCAGCCTTAGTCATGTTGGCGCCGTTCATGTTCGCATTCGTGAGGATGGCGAGTCCGAGTTGGGCATTGCTCAAGTCTGCGCCGGCCAGGTCGGCACCTTGGCACTTCGGGTTGCAGGCCGGCGTAGAGCGGGGAGACCTCCGATGTGCGACCGGCCCCAAGTCCGCGCTCTTCAGGCTCGCTCCTGAGAGGTTGGCTCGCCGCAGGACGACCCCTCGCAACTTGGCCGCGTCCAGGATCGCGCCTCGGAGATTCGCTCCGTCCAATCGCGCGCGTGAGAAGTTGATGCCCTTGAGATTCCCGTGAAAGACCAACTTCCACTTGTGCACGACTCCGCGGCAGTTGGCCCCTGCCTCGAGCAGACAGGTCGTCGTGCCCTTCCCAATCACCACGCGCGGGGGCGCCGGTGCTGCTGACACCGGCCCGACCAAGCCCCCCGCCGTCACAACGGTCACCAGGCCCACGAGCATCAGGCGACCGCGCATCTCGGTACCTCCTGTCGTGCCCGTCTTGATGGGGCGTGGCTTAGGCTAGCCAACGTCGGACGCGAAGTCATGGTGACTCACGCGTGTGGGGCGGCTCGCGAGTGATGTCGAGCCATGTGTGCCACGGCACGCCCGGATTTCCTCGGATGTGGCAGTGCGGTTCCCCCGGATCCGATCCCGCCGACTCCTCAGCCGCCGCCGGGGCAGTACATCCTGCACGTAGTTGGCACGCTGTCGACAGGGTCGTTCCCGACGGTAAACACGGGCTTGACCGTCCGCAATGTAGACCGCCGAGCGATCGTGATCAGAGGACGCCGTGGCAAGAGAGTACATTCGGGGAGGGTCTTCATCTACGGCCGCACTTGGGGCCTCGACGGAAAGCAGGCCCGAGCAAGGGTCAACCTCCAGGGCCAGACGAAACATGTGAGGGGCTCTCTCAGGGCCGTCAAAGAAGGGCACTTCACCTGGCAGCGCAAGTCCACAAAGAAGTCCTACGTTGACTTCCACTCCAGCGGCGTCCGCTCACAGCGGATCATCATCTCGAAGCGATGATTCGGTCCCTCACGAAAGCTGGGGTGAGTGACGGGACTCGAACCCGCGACGTCCTGGACCACAACCAGGTGCTCTACCAGCTGAGCTACACCCACCGCGACACCCTCGCAGGAGCGCCGCATGAGTCTACGATGCCCATGGGCGGTCCCTCCGCCGGGAGTCGCACGCGAGAGGCCCCATGGGAAGCATCTCAAGCAAGGTCCTCGCCGTCAGCGCGGGCCGCGACCGGGTCGTCGACGCCGTCAAGGCCCTCGCCCTCCTTCTTGTCATCACGGGACACGCCCTCGCGTGGACGGTCACGGACTCAGGCTCCGTCATCAACACCCTCGACGCGGTGCCCTATATGTTCCCGCTCACCTGGGTCCTGCAACTCCTTCCTCTCTTCTTCTTCCTGGCGGGCACCGGGCTGATCCGGCTCAGCGGGTCAGGTGATCCGAGCGGCTACCTCAAGCGGCTCTCACGGCTCGCGGCACCGACCTTGCCGCTCATCGCGATTGCGATGGTGTTCGCTATCGCTGCCAGCGCCATCGCTGGCGCAGATGCCGGAGGTCCAGCGGGCGTGCTGCCCGTGCAGCTCGTGTGGTTCCTCGGTGTCTACCTCGTGCTCGTTGCCGCCGCCCCCCTGCTCGTGCGACTGAGCGGGCCGTGGGCTGTGGCGGCGTGGCTCATCGTGATCCTGGGCGTCGACCTCTTGCGCATCAACGTGAATGAGGCGATCGGCTGGGTCAACCTGATCCTCGCGTGGGGGCTCTTCGCCGCGATCGGCACGCGCCTGGACCGCCTGCGCGCGACCCCCCGGTGG
>CAINGG010000543.1 GCA_903848435.1 uncultured Actinomycetes bacterium
GCCGACTACATGGGCATGCTCGGCACGGTGATGAACTGCCTCGCACTGCAGGACTTCCTCGAGAAGCAGGATGTCGATACCCGGGTCCAGACGGCCATCACCATGGGCCAGGTGGCCGAGCCCTACGTGCCTCGCCGAGCGATTCGCCACCTCGAGAAGGGACGCGTCGTCATCTTCGGTGCCGGACTTGGTGCGCCGTACTTCTCCACCGACACCACGGCCGCCCAGCGGGCCCTGGAGACCGGATCCGAGATCGTACTCATGGCCAAGGGCGTCGACGGCGTCTACGACTCCGATCCGCGCACCAATCCGCAGGCAGTGCGCTTCGATCGGCTGACGCACGACGAGGTGCTCGCACGCGACCTCAAGGTGGCAGATGCGACCGCGATCAGCCTCTGCCGCGACAACGACCTGCCCATCGTGGTCTTTGACCTGCTCGTCGAGGGCAACATCGCTCGAGCGGTGCGGGGTGAGAGGATCGGAACGTTGGTCACCAAGCACGCCGAAGGCCGTGCCCGAAACGGAGAGGCGCCGTGAGCGAACAGGTCGACGAGGTCCTCTTGGAGGCCGAGGAGAAGATGGACAAGGCCGTCGAGGTGGCTCGCGATGACTTCGCCACCATCCGCACCGGTCGCGCCAACCCGGCGATGTTCGCCAAGATCATGGTCGACTACTACGGCACGCCGACCCCGGTCAACCAGCTTGCCTCCTTCCAGTCGCCTGAGGCCCGCCTCATGGTGATCACGCCCTACGACAAGGGCTCGATGGCAGCGATCGAGAAGGCCATTCGCGACTCCGACCTCGGGGTGAACCCGACCAGCGACGGTGTCGTGATCCGTGCGGCATTGCCCCAGCTCACCGAGGAACGCCGCAAGGACTTCATCAAGGTCGCCCGCACCAAGGCCGAGGACGCCCGCATCTCGATCCGCAACATTCGTCGTCACGCCAAGGATCAGCTCGACAAGATGGTCAAGGACCACGAGGTCGGTGAAGACGAGGTCAAGCGCGCGGAGAAGCACCTCGAAGATTCCACGCACAAGGCGGTGGCCCATGTCGAGGACCTGCTCAAGCACAAGGAAGCCGAACTCCTCGAGGTCTAGCGATGACCTCCCCCTCGGGCGGTGACGCCCCCGCCGATCCGGGCAGCGCGCCTGCCCCGAAGAAGGCCTCTCGTGCCGGACGCAATCTGCCGGCCGCCATCGCCACGGGCGTCGTCCTTGCCGCTCTTGTCGTCCTCAGCCTGATCTGGGTGAAGTGGCTGTTCGGCATCCTTGCCGGCGCAGCCTTGCTCATCGCCGTCCATGAGCTCACGGCCGCGTTCGCCCAGCGCGACATCCGGGTTGCGCGTGCCCCGGTCTACGCGACGACGGTGGCGATCATGTTCTGCGCCTACGTGTGGGGCGTCGAGGCGATGCTGGCCTGCCTCGGCGCGGGAGTGGTCGCCGTGCTGCTGTGGCGCATTCGTCGCGGCACGGACGGCTACGTGCGCGATGTGACGGCCAGCATCTTCCTGCTCGGATACATCTCCCTCATGGCGGGCTTCGCCATGCTCATGCTCGCCGCTGACGACGGCCCGTGGCGCATCATCGTGTTCATCCTGCTCACCATCGGTAATGACATTGGCGGCTACGCGACCGGTGTCCTCTTCGGCAAGCACCCGATCGCCCCGCAGATCAGCCCCAAGAAGTCATGGGAGGGGTTTGCCGGATCCCTGATCGTGCAGTGCGCGATCGGTGTCTCGGCGTTCATCTGGATCTTCCAGGCTCCCTGGTGGGAGGGCCTCATCATGGGAGCGGTGCTCACGGTGACGGCGACGGCTGGCGACTTCGCGGAGAGCGCCATCAAGCGTGACCTCGGCGTCAAGGACATGGGCACTTTCCTGCCCGGGCACGGCGGCATCATGGATCGCCTCGACTCGCTCGTCATCAATGCCTTCGCCGCCTGGGCGCTCTTCGCCCTCTTCCTCGGCGCGACCTGACCCATGGCCGATCGCGCGCCCGCCCCCGGCGAACTCGTCTTCGAAGCGCCTGCGCGCGGCAAGCCGCCGGTGCACTTCGCGGACTTCGACGCGGCGGAGCGCCGAGCCGCTGTCGTCGCGCTGGGGCTGCCGGAGTTCCGAGCGGACCAGATCTCACGCCACTGGTTCGGGCGGCTGGAGGACGACCCGGCGACGTGGACCGACCTGTCGCCGGCCGACCGCGATGCGATCGCTGGACTCTTCCCGCCCCTCCTGACGCCGGTGCGCACTCTCAGTTGCGACGACGGTGCCACGGTCAAGACCCTCTGGCGTCTGCACGACGGCTCGCGCGTCGAGAGCGTGCTCATGGGCTATCGCGACCGGATCACCATGTGCGTGTCGTCGCAGGCGGGTTGCGGCATGAACTGCCCCTTCTGCGCGACCGGCCAGGCCGGTCTCACGCGCAACCTGTCGACCGCCGAGATCGTCGAGCAGGTCCTTGCCGGATCACGGCTCGTGCGCAGTGGCGCTTTTCCGGGCGATAGAGAGCGCGTGAGCAACGTGGTGTTCATGGGCATGGGGGAGCCACTCGCCAACTACCGCGCGCTGATGGGCGCCATCCATCGGCTCGTCGACCCTGTGCCCGCGGGGCTGGGCATGTCGGCACGCGGAATCACCGTGTCGACGGTCGGGCTCGTGCCGCGCATTCGCGAGCTCGCGGGTGAGGGGCTGCCCTTGCGCCTGGCTGTCTCGCTGCATGCCCCCGACGACGAGTTGCGCGACACCCTCGTGCCCATCAACACCCGCTACCCGGTGTCGGAGGTGCTCGGTGCTGCGTGGGACTACTCCGAGCGCACCGGACGTCGCGTCAGCATCGAGTATGCGCTGATCAAGGACGTCAATGACCAGCGGTGGCGGGCCGAGCTCCTCGCCAAGCGCCTGCGCGGCCACCTCGTGCACGTCAACCTCATCCCCCTCAACCCCACGCCGGGATCGCAGTGGACGGCCTCCCGCCCCGAGGACGAGCGCGCCTTCGTGCGAGCGCTCGAGGAGGCCCATGTGCCCGTCACGGTGCGCGACACGCGGGGCCGTGAGATCGACGGTGCCTGCGGTCAGTTGGCTGCCACGGCACCATGAGCGGGTGAGCGATGCAGCCGACGGAAAGCGCTTGGAGAATGGTGCGGCGAAGCGGCCTCGGACTGTCACCATGGGCGAGGCCGCTGCCCTGGCCGTCGTCCGTGCCGTCCTCATCGCCACGACAGCCGTGCTCGTCTCCGTTGCCATCCACGTTGAGGCCGTTCCGGGAGTGTTTCGGCTGCCGTTCCTCTTCGTCTACATCCTGCTCTGGGTCATCCTCTACGTGTTCTACTTTCGCCATCAGATGAGGATGATCGCGCGGGCTGACTTCCCGACCGTTCGCGCGTGGGAGACCCTCGTGGTGGGCGCCATCATGTTCATCACCGTCTTTGCCAATGCGTACTACCAGATAGGGCAGCTCAACAGTCAGTCCTTCTCGCAGGAGCTCGACCTGTTCACTGCCTACTACTTCACCGTGACAGTGCTCGGCACCGTCGGCTTTGGCGATATCACTCCCGTGACGATCCTGGCGCGGTCAGTGTCGATGGTTCAGATGATCGTCGATCTCGGCATCATCGCCTTCACGGTGCGACTGATCACCCAGCGAGTGAAGCAAAGCAAGGAGCCCGGGGCTGCAAGCCTCGACCTGCCCTGACCCGGTACCTTCGCCCCGTGGGACGGGCGTATGAGGAAGCGCGGCGGCGCAGCCTGGCCGAGCCCGATGACTTCTGGGGCGAGGCGGCCAGCCTGATCGACTGGGTCACTCCGCCCACACAGGTACTCGACGACTCGGCCGCGCCCCTCTACCGCTGGTTCTCCGATGGCGAGATCAATACCTGTGCCAACGCCCTCGATCGCCATGTCGCCGCCGGCCGGGGAGAGCACCTCGCGCTGATCCACGACAGTGCGGTGACCGGTCAGGTCACGACGTTCACCTATGCCGAACTGCTCGAGCACGTCTCGCGCTTCGCTGGTGCGCTACGCGCCCTCGGGGTGCAGAAGGGCGATCGCGTCGTCATCTACATGCCCCTGGTGCCCGAGGCGGCCATCGCGATGCTGGCGTGCGCGCGGCTGGGCGCCGTGCACTCGGTGGTGTTCGGAGGCTTCGCCGCGGCCGAGCTCGCCGCTCGCATCGACGATGCGACCCCTCGCGTGATCGTCTCGGCATCCTGCGGCGTCGAGGGCACCCGGGTTGTGGAATACAAGCCCCTGCTCGATGAGGCGCTGAGCCTCGCGGCGCATCAGCCGGCCGCTTGCGTGATTCTGCAACGCCCCCAGGCAGCCGCGCACATGGGGGAGCGCGATGTCGAGTGGCGCGACGTGATGTCGACGGCCACGCCCGCCGAGGCCGTAACGGTTCGGGCCACCGATCCGCTCTACATCCTGTACACCTCCGGTACCACCGGGAAGCCCAAGGGCATCGTGCGCGACAACGGCGGGCACGCCGTGGCCCTGGCCTGGTCCCTGCCCAACGTCTATGGCATCACGGCCGACGACGTGTGGTGGTCCGCCTCCGACGTCGGGTGGGTCGTCGGCCACTCCTACATCGTCTATGCGCCGCTTATCACCGGGTGCACGACGGTGATGTACGAGGGCAAGCCCATCGGCACGCCCGATGCGGGAGCGTTCTGGCGGGTGGTCGAGCAGCACCGCGTCAACGGGCTGTTCACGGCGCCAACGGCGATCCGTGCCATCAAGAAGGAAGACCCGGATGGCTCTTTCATCGCTCAGCGTGACCTGGCGTCCCTGCGCGCCCTCTTCCAGGCCGGTGAGCGCCTAGATCCCGACACGTTCGCGTGGGCGTCCGAGCAGCTCGGCATTCCGGTGGTCGACAACTGGTGGCAGACCGAGACGGGCTGGCCGATGGCGAGCAACCTGCGCGGCCTGGACCCGATGCCGCTCAAGCCAGGATCGCCGTCCGTGCGCGTACCCGGTTTCGACGTACGCGTGGTCGACGAGCACGGCGATGAGGTCCCGGCAGGCACCGAGGGCAACATCGTCGTTCGTCTTCCCCTGCCGCCGGGATCGCTCCCGACGCTCTGGGGCGATGATGACCGCTACATCGAGGCCTACCTGAGCGCCTTTCCTGGCTACTACTCCACCGGCGACGGGGGCTACCTCGACGACGACGGCTACCTCTACGTCATGGGGCGCACCGACGATGTCATCAATGTCGCCGGGCATCGCCTCTCGACCGGCTCGATGGA
>CAINGG010000544.1 GCA_903848435.1 uncultured Actinomycetes bacterium
CCTGGGCATCGTCGGGGGTGGCAACCTCGCCGGTGCCGATGGCCCACACCGGCTCGTAGGCGATCACCATGCTGGCCACCTGATCGGGCGTGAGGCCATCGAGCGCGGCCTCCACCTGGGCCAGCGAGTAGGAAACGTGGTCACCTTCCCTGCGCACATCGAGACCTTCGCCAACGCACAGGATCGGGATCAATCCGTTGCGAAAGGCGGCACGCACCTTGGCTGCGACGACATCATCGCCCTCTGCGTGATACTGACGGCGTTCGCTATGGCCCGCGAGCACATAGGTGCAGCCGAGCCTGGCCAGCATGGCACCGGAGATCTCGCCCGTGTAGGCGCCGGAGTCGTGGATCGATAGGTCCTGGGCGCCGTAGTCGATGCGATAGCCGTCGCCGTCGATCAGCGTCTGCACGGACCGCAGGTCGGTGAACGGCGGGAGGACGCAGACGTCGACAGCCTCGAAGTCCTGCTCGTTGAGGGAAAAAGCGATCTTCTGCACCAGGGCGATGGCCTCGAGGTGGTTGAGGTTCATCTTCCAGTTGCCCGCCATGAGCGGCTTGCGCGGCTCGCTCATCACGCCTCCTCCAGTACGGCCAGCCCCGGCAGCGTACGGCCCTCGAGGAGTTCCAGGCTTGCCCCACCCCCCGTGGAGATGTGATCGAACCGGGTCTCGTCGATGCCGAGTAGGCGGATGGCCGCCGCGGAGTCGCCGCCGCCCACGACGGTGAATGCCGAGCTCTGGGCAATGGCCTGCGCGACGTCGTGCGTGCCCGACGCGAAGGGCGCGCACTCGAAGACGCCCATCGGCCCGTTCCACACGATGGTGCGCGCGTCGGCGAGGCGGCTCGCAAACATGTCGACGGTCGCGGGGCCGATGTCCAGGCCCTTCCATCCCGGAGAGATCTCCCCGATCGAGACCACCTGCGCCTGTGCATCGTCGGCGATCTCCTGCGCGATGACGACATCGACGGGGAGGACGATGTCGACGCCACGATCCCTCGCGTCGTCCATGAGTTGTCGGACGGTCGGGATCATGTCCTCCTCCAGTAGCGACTCACCCACCTCGAAACCCTCGGCTCGGAGGAACGTGAAGGCCATCCCGCCTCCGATCAGCAGGCAATCGACTTTGTCGAGCAGATGGCCGATCACGGCGAGCTTGTCAGAGACCTTGGAGCCGCCCATCACGACGATGTAGGGGCGTACCGGATCGCTCAGAACCCTCGAGAAGCTCGCGATCTCGCTCTCCACGAGGAATCCAGCGGCGTGGGGAAGCAAGCGGGCGATATCGGTGACGGACGCCTGCTCTCGATGCACGACGCCAAAGCCATCACTCACATAGGCGTCCGACCACCGCGCCCACTCGCTGGCCAGCGCCCGTCGTTCAGCCGGGTCCTTGCTGGTCTCTCGAGGGTCGAAGCGCGTGTTCTGCAACAGGGTGACCGACCCCGGCTTGGCGGCAGCAACGGCACTCTCGACGTCGGGCCCGCTCACCGCGTCGACGAAGGCGACCGGGGCTCCGAGTAGTTCGCCCAGGCGGCGAGCCACGGGCTCCAGCGACAGCCCCGCAACGGGCTGGCCCTTCGGACGCCCGAGGTGGGCGAGCACGACCACGCGCGCACCTCGACCGGTCAAGTTGGCGAGCGTGGGGACACTGGCCACGATCCGGCCATCGTCCGTGATGGACACCCGACCACCGGGATCAGTCGACAGCGGGACGTTGAGGTCACTGCGCACGATCACGACGCGACCGTCGACGGCAAGGTCGCCGAGCGATTGCGTCACAGGCGCGCGCCCACGTATTGCGTCAGGTCGATGAGGCGGTTGGAGTAGCCCCACTCGTTGTCGTACCAGCCCACGACCTTGGCCAGCGTCCCCATCGAGTTGGTGAGATCGGCGTCGACGATGACTGATGCGGGGTCGGTCACGATGTCGCTCGACACGATCGGATCCTCGGTGTAGCGCATGATGCCGGCAAGCGAGCCCTCGGCGGCGGCACGCATCGCCGCGTTGATATCCGCTGCCGTAGCCGACGTCTTGAGTTCGACAGTGAGGTCGGTGGCCGAGCCGGTCGGCGTGGGCACGCGCATCGCGTAGCCGTCGAGCTTGCCCTTGAGCTGCGGGAGCACGAGGCCGATGGCCTTGGCCGCTCCGGTGGTCGTCGGGATCATGTTGATCGCCGCCGCACGCGCGCGCCGGAGGTCGGAGTGCGGGAAGTCGAGGATGCGCTGGTCGTTGGTGTAGGCGTGGATCGTCGTCATCATGCCCCGCTCGATCCCAAAGGTGTCGTCGAGCACCTTGGCCATGGGTGCAAGGCAGTTGGTCGTGCACGAGGCATTGGACAGGATGTTCTGCGTGTTCGGGTCGTAGGAGCCCTCGTTGACGCCCATCACGATCGTGATGTCCTCGTTCTTGGCCGGCGCCGAGATGATGACCTTGCGCGCGCCCGCTTCGAGGTGCGCCCGCGCCTTGGTGGCATCGGTGAAGTGCCCCGTGGACTCGATGACGACCGAAACGCCCAGGGCGCCCCAGGGCAGGGCCGCAGGGTCCTTCTCGGCGAACACACGGATCCGCTGGCCACCCACGATGAGCTCGCCGTCGCCATGCTCGACCGGAAGCGGGAAGCGACCCAGCACGCTGTCGTACTTCAGTAGATGCGCCAGCGTGGCCGTGTCAGTGAGGTCGTTGATGCCAACGACATCGATGTCCTGAACTCCCGATGCGACGAGTGCGCGGTAGAAGTTGCGGCCAATGCGTCCGAAGCCGTTGATTCCGACGGTGATGGTCACGGGTGCTCCTGCGTGTGATCGACGATGTCGGAACTCTACCGAACGCGTTTACACGCCCACGCCACCCCTGATCCGGTCATGAAAACGTCCGCGTTCCGGAGAACGCACGAACGCGTTTCAGAAACGCCAATGGGTCAGTCGAGCGCGAGGTCGCCGTCGAGGACGGACTCGGTGCTGGGTATGCCAAGGTCGGCGGCGCGCTTATCGGCCATGGCCAGCAGGCGCCGGATACGACCGGCCACCGCATCCTTCGTCATGGGCGGATCCGCGAGGGCACCCAGCTCCTCCAGGCTCGCCTGATGATGGTCAAGGCGCAGGCGCCCGGCTTCCGCGAGGTGTGGGGGCACGTCATCCCCGAGGATCTCCAGGGCCCTGCGGACGCGCGCCCCGGCGGCCACGGCCGCACGCGCCGACCTGCGCAGGTTGGCATCGTCAAAGTTCGCCAGTCGATTCGCCGTGGCACGCACTTCCCGCCGCATCCGGCGTTCCTCCCACACGAGCACCGAGGAGTGCGCTCCCATGCGGGTGAGCATGGCGCTGATCGCGTCTCCGTCGCGGATGACGACCCTGTCGACCCCGCGCACCTCGCGAGACTTCGCGCTGATGCTCAAACGGCGAGCGGCTCCGACAAGCGCCAGCGCGGCCTCGGGACCCGGGCAGGTGATCTCGAGTGCGGCCGAGCGACCCGGCTCTGTCAAGGATCCGTGAGCGAGGAATGCGCCACGCCATGCGGACTCTGCGTCGCACACGCCGCCGCTCACCACCGCCGGCGGAAGGCCGCGGACGGGGCGTCCGCTCCCGTCGACCAATCCCGTCTGGCGCGCAAGGTGCTCTCCCCCGGTCACGACGCGCACGATGTAGCGATTGCCCTTGCGCAGGCCACTCGGCTGGATGACCGCGATCTCGCTGTCTTGGTTGAAGACATCCGTCAGGTCCTTGCGCAGTCGACGGGCGGTGGCGCCCGCGTCGAGGTCGGCCTCGACGACGATCTGGCCGGCCACGATGTGCAGGCCGCCCGAGAATCGCAGGAGCGCCGAGACCTCCGCCTTGCGACAGCAGCTCTTGGTGACGGGCATCCGGCTGAGCTCGTCTTTCACCTCAGCAGTCATGGCCACCGCGCCATCCTGCCATGGGCACCGGTCGCTAGCGGGAACCTGTCGGGAGCGCGCCCTCGAGGGCGGCGCCGAGACGGGCCGGATCGTGGGCGGTCCCCTCGACGACGAGGAGGTCGCCGAGGTGCACCTCGGCACCGATTCTGGCCGCCGCCGCCGCGAGGCGGGCGGGATCCTCCACAGATCTCGGATCGGCAAGGACGACGTCGAGCCCGACGCCCGGGAACAACTCCGCCCAGGTCTCCAGGTAGTCGTGGGATGCGAACGCCTCGGTCTCCCCGCGCTGCGGCGTGGCATTGAGCACAAGGATTCGACGAGCCGGGCTACGACCGATGGCCGATGCGATGTCGGGTACCAACAGGTGAGGCAGCACGCTGGTGTACCACGACCCGGGGCCGAAGACCAGCGCCTGCGCGCCTGTCACCGCTGACACGGCGTCAGCGCACGCGCGGGGGGCTGTCGGCACCAGGCGCAGGGCCTCGACATGACCGTGCGTCGTGGTCAATCGCGCCTGGCCGACCACCTCGACCACGCCCTGGGGCGTGCGCACATCGGCCGCGACGATGACGGGCTCGACGCTGTTGGGCAGCACTCGACCGCGTGCCTCGAGGACGCGGCCGAGTCGGTCGAGTCCGGCGACGACGTCGCCGGTTTCCTCCCAGAGGGCGACGAGGAGCAGGTTGCCCAGGGCGTGGCCCTCGACATCGCCGCTGCCCCCGAAGCGGTGCTGCAGGACCCTGGGCCACAGGGCCTCACCGGAGCCGTCTCCCACGAGGGCGACCACGGCCATGCGCAGGTCGCCGGGGGGTGGCACGCCCAGATGCTCGCGGAGGCGCCCGCTGGACCCACCGTCGTCCCCCGTGCCGACGATCGCCACGGGTTCGATGTCGAGAGTGCGCAGCGCACGCAGGGTTGCCGACAGTCCGTGACCGCCGCCGAGCGCAACGATCGCACTCACGCGCGCTCCCTCACTCGCGACCGAGGTCTCGGTGCACGACGAGGCTCTCGACGCCCTGGCGGACGAGGCGCGCCGCGAGGTTCTCCGCCATGGCCACACTGCGGTGCTTGCCGCCGGTGCAGCCGACGGCGATTGTCACGTAGCGCTTGCCTTCCTGCAGATAGCCCGCGGCCATCAAGTCCAGCAGACCTGCCGCACGATCGAGGAATTCCCGCGCCTGCGGGAACTCCAGCACATAGTCGTTGACATCGGCATCGAGCCCCGTCTGCGGGCGCAGCTCGTCGACCCAGTGGGGGTTCGGGAGGAACCTGGCATCGAGCACGACGTCCGCGTCCACGGGTATGCCGTACTTGAAACCGAAGGACAGGACCGTGGCCCTCAGCTGCGTCTCTGGTCCGCCGAACGCCGCTTCGATCTTGCGCCGGAGGTCGTGGACATTGAGCTGGCTGGTGTCGATGACCAGGTCGGCCTGGGCGCGCAGGTCGGCCAGGACCGCCCGCTCACGCCGGAGGCCGTCGACCAGTCGCTCACCGTTCTGCAGAGGATGGGGTCGGCGATTGCTCTCGAAACGGCGGACGAGGGCGCCGTCGGAGGCCTCGAGGAACAGAATTCGCACATCGGCTCCGGCGGAGCGCAGGGACGAGACGGCCCGCTCAGTGTCGTCGAAGAATCTCCCACCGCGTACGTCGACCACGACGGCCACGCGAGGGATGGAGCCGTCGTTGGCGAGTTCGTCGACCGTCGCGGGAATCAGGCTGGGCAGGAGATTGTCGATCACGAACCAGCCGGCATCCTCCAGCGCCCGCGCGGCCGTCGAGC
>CAINGG010000545.1 GCA_903848435.1 uncultured Actinomycetes bacterium
ACGATCTCCTGGTCGAAGTAGCCGTTGGCGGCGGCCTTGGCCGCGAGCTGGTGGGAACGAGCGGCGAACGCGTCCTGCTCCTCCCGGGTGAGGCCGTGTCGGGCGTTGTATCGCTCGGTGGACTCGCCCATTGCGCACTCATCGAAAGCGCACGTCAGGGCGTCGAAGGCCATCGAGTCCGTCACGGACCAATCGCCGTACTTGACCCCCTCGCGAGACCCCATGAGCAGGTGCGGCGCGTTCGTCATCGACTCCATGCCACCGGCGACGATGATCTCGAACTCCCCCGCGCGGATGAGTTGGTCGGCCAACGCGATGGCATCGAGCCCGGACAGGCACACCTTGTTGATCGTCAGGGCCGGCACATCCATGCCGATGCCGGCCTTGACAGCTGCCTGCCGAGCGGTGATCTGGCCGGTGCCGGCCTGCAGCACCTGGCCCATGATCACGTAGTCGACCTGCTCAGGAGAGACTCCGGCACGCTCAAGAGCGCCCTTGATCGCGAAGCCACCCAGGTCGGCAGCGGAGAAGCCCTTCAACGAGCCGAGGAGGCGGCCCATGGGGGTGCGGGCACCGGCAACGATCACGGACATGGGACCTCCGAGGTACGCGGGCGGGGAGCGTTTGCCACGATGGGGTCACCCTAGCGAGGAGGCGAGATGAGCACTCCGCAGGCCGCACTCGGCCCGGTCATCACCCGGATCGACCACGTGGGCATCGCGGTCGCCGACCTGGACGAGGCCATTCGCTTCTACGCCACGGCCTTCGGCCTGGCCGTCGTTCATGAGGAGATCAACGAGGAGCAGGGAGTCCGGGAGGCGATGCTCGCGGTCGGCGACTCCGGGTCCTGCATCCAGCTGCTCGCACCCCTGACGCCGGATTCGCCCATCGGCCGATTCCTCGATCGCAGCGGCCCGGGGATCCAGCAGATCGCCTACGGCGTCGACGACGTCGAAGCGGCAGCGGACCGCCTGCGCGCTGCGGGGGTGCGCATGCTCTACGACTCCGCGCGCACAGGCACCGCGGGCTCCCGCGTGAACTTCGCCCATCCCAAGGACTGCGGCGGCGTACTCATCGAGCTCGTCCAGTCGGGGCCCGGTCACTGACCACGCCCGGCTAGCATGAACGAACGTTAACTGCGGGAGTGGGCACAGGAGTGAGCATGGAGCAGATCCGCGACGCGATCGTGTCGGGCACCGCCGAGAGCTCTGACTTCGCCGCCCTGCCCCTACCCGACTCCTATCGCGCCGTCACCGTCCATAAGGACGAGGCCGGAATGTTCGACGGGATGGCCACCCGCGACAAGGACCCCCGTCGTGCCCTGCACATCGACGACGTCCCGCTCCCCGAGCTCGGCCCGGGCGAGGCACTCATCGCGGTCATGGCGAGTTCCATCAACTACAACACCGTGTGGACCTCGATCTTCGAGCCTGTCTCGACGTTCGGCTTCCTCGAGCGCTACGGACGCACGAGTGACCTCGCCAAGAGGCATGACCTGCCCTACCACGTCGTGGGGTCCGACGCCTCCGGCGTCGTCTTGCGCGTGGGTGCCGGCGTCAATGCCTGGAAGCCCGGCGATGAGGTGGTGGCGCACTGCCTGTCTGTCGAGCTCGAGAGCCCGCTCGGACACAACGACACGATGCTGGACCCCGACCAGCGCATCTGGGGTTTCGAGACCAACTTCGGCGGCCTGGCCGAGTTGGCGATCGTCAAGTCCAACCAACTCCTGCCCAAGCCCAAGCACCTGACCTGGGAGGAGGCTGCGTCGCCGGGCCTGGTCAACTCCACCGCCTACCGCCAACTCGTCTCACGCAACGGCGGCGGCATGAAGCAAGGCGACGTCGTCCTCATCTGGGGTGCCAGCGGCGGCCTGGGCTCCTACGCGACGCAGTACGCCGTCAACGGCGGAGCGATCCCGGTGTGCGTGGTGTCCAGCCCCGAGAAGGCCGACCTGTGCCGCGCCATGGGCGCCGACCTCGTCATCGACCGCCGCGCTGAGGACTACCGATTCTGGAAGGACGACACCACGCAGGACCCCAAGGAGTGGCAGCGCTTCGGGCGGCGCATTCGCGAGCTCACGGGTGGCGACGATGTCGACATCGTGTTCGAGCACCCGGGTCGCGAGACCTTTGGAGCGAGTGTCTACGTCACTCGCAAGGGCGGCAAGATCGTTACCTGCGCGTCGACCTCCGGTTTCATGCACGAGTACGACAATCGCTATCTGTGGATGAACCTGAAGTCCATCGTCGGGTCGCACTTTGCCAACTATCGCGAGGCCTACGAGGCCAACCGGCTCATCTCCCGCGGCCTCATCCACCCCACTCTCTCCAAGACGTTCCCCCTGGAGGGCGTCGGCGAGGCCGCCTACGAGGTGCACCGCAACGAGCACCAGGGCAAGGTCGGCGTCCTGTGCCTTGCACCCCGGGAGGGCCTGGGCGTCCGAGATCCCCAGATGCGTGAGCGACATCTCCCCTCCATCACCCGATTCGCCGGGGCATAGCGCGGGGTGCCCGACGTAGCATGACCCGGAACCGGCCGGCACCGGTTCGCGTCCGAGTCGAGGTCTTCCGGGAGCAGCAAGGAGGTCGGGTGGCGACGACCCCCATCACCGACCGCCAGCCCTGGCACCTCGACCGCGGCCGCAAGGCCGGCGAGATGGGCTATCTCCCCGGCCTCGACGGCGTTCGCGCACTGGCCGTTCTCGGCGTCCTGCTCTACCACGGCGACCTCACCTGGATGCAGGGCGGATTCCTCGGCGTCGACGTCTTCTTCGTCCTGTCCGGATTCCTCATCACCACGCTCATCACCGAGGAGTTCGAGCGCTCCGGACGCATCAACTTCGGCAAGTTCTACCTTGGACGCGCCCGACGACTGCTCCCCGCACTCCTGCTCATGCTCTTCGTCGTCGGGCTGGTGGCAGCGATCTTCTATCGAGAGTCCGCCTTCGCCTACCGGCAGGATGCGCTGGCCTCGCTGCTCTACGTGACCAACTGGTGGTACATCGTCGCGGACCAGTCTTACTTCGAGGCGATCGGACGACCGGCGTTCTTGCAGCACCTGTGGTCGCTCGCCGTCGAGGAGCAGTTCTACCTCATCTGGCCTGCCATCGCCTTCGTGCTGTTGAAGTGGCGCGGGCGACGAGCGGTCTTCTACGTCGCCATCGGCGCCGCCCTCCTCTCGACCGCGTGGATGATTGCCCTTTCCGTGCGCAACGGCTATCCACTCGAAGCCGATCCCAGTCGGGCGTACTTCGGATCCGATACCCACGTCATGGGGCTGCTCCTCGGCGCTGCCCTCGCCATGGTCTGGCGTCCCGGACGCTTGTCGCGGCACCTGACGGCCGGGGCCAAGGCCATCATCACCGCCCTCGGTGTCTGTGCCCTGCTCGGCGTCGTGTGGTTCTACCTCCAGGTCGGCGAGTACTCCCCCTTCCTCTACCGCGGCGGGTTCTTCGTCCTCTCCGCGGTCGTGTGCGTTCTCATCGCGGCCGCGAGCCACCCCGGAGTGCCCTTCGGGCCGATCCTGGGCGCACAGCCCATGCGCTACATCGGCCAGCGCTCCTACGGCCTCTACCTGTGGCACTGGCCGATCTTCGTCATCACGCGCCCCGGGCTCGACGTGCCAGTCACCGGCGCCTGGAACTTCGCCCTGCGCATGGCCTTGACCTTCCTCGTCGCAGAGTTGTCCTACCGCTTCGTCGAGATCCCCATCCGACGCGGCGCCATAGGCGCATTCGTCAAACGCTGGAAGGCCGCCAAGCCTGCCGAACGGGGCTACCTCACCCGCCGGGTGCTACTCGGCACCGGCGTGGGGGTGGCCGCCCTGACGCTCGTGGTGGCCGGCCTCGCCACCGCCAAACCCGTCGACGAGCAGGTGCCCCAGGACGTTGCCGCCGCCATCGGCATCGCCGACGGCGGCCCCACCGAGATCCTCATCGATGAGGACCCGTCCCCATCGCCCTCATCGTCGGAGTCGTCGGCAGGGCAGGCGAAAGAGAAGGTCTCCTCACAGGGCCTGCCCATGAATGGCAATGGCGCCGTCACGGCCATCGGCGACTCCGTCATGCTCGGCGTCGCCGACGAGCTCATGCGCAAGATCGAGGGCACCCGAGTCGACGCCGAGGTCAGCAGGCAGGCTGGCGGGGTACTCGACCGCGTACAACGGCTCTACGACAAGGGAGTCATGGCGCCCACGGTGGTCATCCACACCGGCACCAACGGCATCGTCACCGAAGAGCAGCTTCGCGAGATGCTCGACATACTCAGCGACCGCGAACGCGTAGTGCTCGTCAATACCAATGTCCCGCGACCGTGGATGAAGCCCAACAACCGCCTCATCGAATCCGTGGCAGCTGACTATCCCAACGTGGTCATCGCCGACTGGTACTCCGTCTCGGCGGATAACCCCGAGTACTTCGTCAGCGACGGCACTCATCCGCAGTGGCCCTCCGGCATCAAGGCCTTCGTCCGCGAGATCATGCGGGCGGTCGGCGCCCCGGTCGACTAGGGCATCGCCGACAGGCCACCGTCGACGACGAGTACCTGCCCGGTCATGAAGGCGGCGGCGCTCGAGGCCAGGAAGACGGCGGGCTCGGCAATCTCCTCCGCTGTGCCCCAGCGCTGCATGGGCACCCGCGACAGCGTGCCCTTCTCGGCCTCCTCGCTGGCGCGGAGGAAGTCGGTGAGGTCGGTGTCGATCCAGCCGGGCACCAGGGCATTGACTCGGATTCCCATCCACGCCGTCTCGATGGCCAGCGACTGCGTGAGCGACAGCAGCGCGGCCTTGGCAGCGCCATAGTGCGCCATGGTGGGAGCTCCGCGCAGTCCTGCCACGGATGAGACGTTGATGATGGCGCCATCCTTGTCTTCGGCCAAGGCCGGGAGGGCCTCTTGAGTGATGTGCAGGATCGAGTCGAGGTTCAGGCGCATGGTCTTCTCCCACCCGCTCACGCGCATCTGAGCGACAGGGATGGAGAAGGAGTTGCCGCCGGCATTGTTGACCAGGACGTCGAGACCGCCGAGCTCGGCGATCGCCGATGTCACCGCCGCGCGCGTGGTCTCTGCCTCGAGCACGTCGGCCTGGGCCACCACCGCACGGCGTCCGAGTGCACGGATCTCGCCAGCGACGTCCTCCAGGAGATCGGCATTGCGCGCCAGCACGGCCACGTCGGCACCTGCCCGTGCGTAGGCGACCGCGACGGCCCGGCCGATGCCCCGCGAGGCGCCGGTGACGAGCGCGCGCTTGCCTGTCAGGTCGAAGCTCATAGGTCGGACCACCTCTCCATGGATCCCTCGATCGCCGCCCGCGACTCCGGCCACTCCCAGGCCAGCGGAGGCATGTCGGGTCGAAGCCGGCTGACGATCTCACCCAGCACCGTACGCACCGCCGGCTCCCCCACCCACAGGTGCCCCGCATCGCGACCCTCGACGACCTGGGCCCGCGGGATGGCAGCGAACCTCTCGCGGGCCTGGTCGGGCCGCAGATAGTCGTCGCGCTCGGGCACCAGGCACACGACGGGGCAGGTCAGGGCATTCCACGCGGCCAACTCCGAAGCAGAGGTGTAGCGCAGGGGCGGAGACACCAGCAGGATGCCCGCCGGGTCAAGGCTCACCCCGTGACGCAGCACCACATCGCTGCCGAACGACCAGCCGAGCAGCCAGGGCTCGGGCAATGCGGCACCGCGTGACCACGACACCGCGGCACGCAGGTCTAGCCCCTCACCGTCGCTGCCATCGAACTCCCCCTCGCTCGCGCCTGCCGCTGATGAGGTGCCTCGGGTGTTGAAGCGCACGACGGCGATATCTGCCAGCGCCGGAAGCCGCCACGCAGCCTTGCGCAGCAAATGGCTGTCCATCATCCCGCCATGGGTGGGCAGGGGATGCGCGCAGACGAGCGTCGCACGAGCCGGCCGTCCGTCCGGGAGGGCGACCTCGCCCACGAGGCGCAGGCCATCATCGGTCGTGAGAGCAAGCGGACGTCGCTCGGCGGGCAGCACCGAGTTGGCGCGAATCTCCTGGGCACTCATCGCGATGGAGCTCGACGGTCACGTGCACGCCAGCACGGCGTATGCCAGTGGCGACGATCCTGTGCCCCCGAAACCGAGTCAGCCGGCCAGGCCACGACGTGCGGGGTCGCCGGGACGATCTCGTGATCGCACCCGGGACACCGGTAGGTCTTGGTCGAGGACGAGCCGGTGATGGGGCGGACGTACCAGTCCCCGTCCGAGTGCTCTTCGATGACGTCCTCGCGGGGCGACGATGGCTTGCGCGCCGGGCGGCGGCGTCCCATGCGACGGGCCTACTCGTAGGTGCGGAAGCCGCGCCCGGTCTTGCGTCCGAGGTAGCCAGCCGTCACGAGGTGCTCCAGGCGCGGCGCCGGCGCGAAGCCCGGTTCGCGGAACTCGCGGTAGAGCGTCTGCTGGATGGCAAGGGACACATCGAGTCCGACCACGTCGAGCAACTCGAAGGGACCCATGGGATATCCGCAACCCTTCTTCATCGCCAGGTCGATGTCGTCGGCCGTGGCGTAGTTGGCCTCCAGCATCCGGATGGCGTCATTGAGGTAGGGGAAGAGCAAGGCGTTGACGATGAAACCTGCGCGATCTCCGCAGGCGACGGGGTGCTTGCCTGCGCGAAGTGAGACGTCCACCGCGGTGGCCACCACATCGGCTGCGGTGGACACGGTGCTGACGACCTCGACGAGCTTCATCACCGGCGCCGGATTGAAGAAGTGCAGGCCCACGACATCCTGCGGACGCGCGGTCACGGCCGCGAGGTCGACGACCGGCAGGCTCGACGTGGTGGTCGCGAGAACCGCCCCGGCCCGGCAGATCTCGTCGAGGTTCTCGAAGAGCGCGGTCTTGACGCTGAGCTCCTCGACCACCGCTTCCACGACCATGTCCACCTGCGCGAGGTCGTCGAGGGACGTCGAGCCAGTGATCCGCGCACGGATCTCGTCGCGCACTGCCTCCTCGAGCTTGCCGCGCTGCACCGCCTTCTCCAGGGACTTGTCGATGGAGGCCATGGCCTTGGCCAGGCTGGAGTCCGAGCGGGCGACCAGCGTCACGTCGAAGCCGGCCTTGGCGAGAACTTCGGCGATGCCCGTCGCCATGGTGCCGGAACCAATCACGCCTATGGACTGCACGTCACGCGGGGTGGCCTCCGCTGCACCCGAGCCGATCTCGTCGTCCACCACCACCTCGGGGGAATGCGGTGCGGCGTAGGTGTAGAAGCCACGGCCGGTCTTGCGTCCCTTCAGGCCCGCGGTCACCATCTGCTTCAGGATGGGTGAGGGTGCATGCAGCCGGTCGCGGCCCTGCTTGTACATCGTGTCGAGGATCTCGTAGGCGGTGTCGAGGCCGATGAGGTCGAGCAGTGCCAGGGGGCCCATCGGAAGCCCGCAGCCGAGCCTCATGGCCGCATCGATGTCCTCGCGCGACGCGTAGCGCGCCTCGTACATCGAGACCGCGTGGTTGAGGTAGCCGAAGAGCAGCGCATTGGCGATGAACCCGGCGCGATCACCGACCACCACGGGCTCCTTGCCCAGGGAGCGAGCGAGCGTGGCCAGCGCATCGACCACCTCGTCGGAGGTGACGACAGTGCGGACCACCTCGACGAAGCCCTGGACCGGGGCCGGATTGAAGAAGTGCATGCCGGCCACCTGCGCCGGACGCGATGTGGCAACCGCGATGTCGGTGACAGAGAGCGACGAGGTATTAGTGGCGAGGATCGCGTGGGCCGGGGTAATGGCGTCGAGCTTGCCGAAGAGCTCACGCTTGCGATCGAGGTCCTCGGGGATCGCCTCGATCACGAGGTCGACGTCGGCCAGCAACTCGAGTTGCGCTCCAAATTGGATGCGGGCCAGCAGGGCGTCACGCTCTGCTTCATCGAGCTTGCCGCGCGTCACCGCCCGCTGCGTCGAGCCCTCGATGGATTCACGAGCCTGCACTGCCCGAGCATCATCGAATTCGATGGAGACAACCTCGAGGCCGTGACGAGCTGCGACCTCGGCAATTCCTGCGCCCATCGTGCCGAGGCCGACCACTCCGACCCGATGAATCCCTGGCATCGCAACCTCGCTCTCATGTATGCCTGCGAAGTCTTACATGCGGCCCTAGGCTCCCCCCATGAGCATCCTGGTCCGCGAATCCGTATCCCCTTCCAGCGGCGAGATCGTCGCCTCTTTCCCGATCATGGGCGCCGAGGAGGTGCGTCTGGCCGTCGACACCGCCCGGATCGCGTCGCGCTGGTGGGCCGACCTCGGGTGGGACGGCAGACGTCAGCGGCTCATGGCCTGGAAGGGCGCTTTTGCACGTCGCGCTGACGAACTCGCGCACCTCGTGCACCGGGAAACCGGCAAGCCCGTCGATGACGCACGACTGGAAATTCTCCTGTCTATCGACCACCTCAACTGGGCTGCCCGCAACGCCGAGCGCATCCTCGGTCAGCGTCGAGTCCGATCCGGCATCCTCACCATCAACCAGGAAGCCTCAGTCGCCTATGAGCCGATGGGAGTCGTCGGCGTCATCGGGCCATGGAACTACCCGATCTTCACGCCCATGGGCTCGATCGCCTACGCACTGGCCGCCGGCAACGCGGTGGTGTTCAAGCCCTCTGAGTGGTCCACCGCGATCGGCGCATGGCTCGTCGAGTCCTTCGCCGACGCGGTCAGCGGCCTGCCGGTCCTCCAACTCGTGACCGGTGATGGATCAACCGGGGCAGCGCTGTGCCAGAGCGGCGTCGATGTCGTGTCCTTCACGGGCTCGACGGCTGTGGGCAAGCGCGTCATGGCGACATGCGCGGAGTCCTTGACCCCCGTCGTCCTGGAGTGCGGCGGCAAGGACGCCCTCCTCGTCGATGCCGATGCCGACATCGACGCCGCCGCCGACGCCATCGCCTTCGGCGGCTTCTCCAATGCCGGCCAGACCTGCGTGGGCGTGGAGCGCGTTTATGCGCACACCGACATCTACGACGCACTCCTGGGGTCGCTGGCCGCACGCGCTGTCGCCTTGACGCCCGGACATGCCGACGATGCGTCCTACGGGCCGATGACGATGCCGAGCCAGGTCGACATCGTCACCCGCCACGTGCAGGACGCCGTAGCGAGGGGCGGCCGCATCGTCGAAGGCTCGGTGCCCGACGGCTCCCGGGTCGTCGCACCCGTCGTCATCGCCGACGTACCCGAGGACGCCGATGCGGTTGTCCACGAGACGTTCGGCCCGGTCGTCATCGTCAACCGCGTGCAAAGCCTCGACGAGGCCGTTGACCGTGCCAATGCGAGCCGCTACGGGCTCGCCGCGTCGATCTTCTCCGGCGATCGCGAGCGTGCGAAGGCCGCCGCACGGCGCCTCCAGGTGGGCATGGTCAGCATCAACTCGTGGGTGATGTACGCCGGTGTCCCTGCTCTCCCCTGGGGGGGCGTGAAGGAGTCGGGTATCGGGCGCATCCACGGACCCGACGGCCTGCGCGGCTTCTGCCAGCCCAAGTCGATGGTCCGCCAGCGCTTCGCCCTGCCCGTGGCCCTCACGTCCTTCGGGCGTCACCCCCGGGCCGCCCAGGCCATGCTCGGCGTCTTCCGCGTGCTGCACGGTCGCGGCAAGTAGCGGGTCCTAGAAGAGCCGCAGTCCGCTCGCCTCGGTGCCGCGCAGGGCGTCGTAGTCCAACACGACGCAGCGGATCCCTCGGTCCTCGGCAAGCACACGGGCCTGCGGCTTGATCTCCTGCGCGGCGAACACGCCGGACACCGGCGCGAGCATGGGGTCGCGATTGAGGAGCTCGAGGTAGCGAGTGAGCTGCTCGACCCCGTCGATCTCCCCGCGACGCTTGATCTCCACAGCGACCGCAAGGCCGTCGGCATCGCGGCACATGAGGTCCACGGGTCCGATGGCCGTCGGGAACTCCCGACGGACCAAGCGCCAGCCCTCGCCGAGAGCCTCGACCCGTTCGGACAGCAATTGCTGGAGATGGGCCTCGACGCCGTCCTTGACGAGCCCGGGATCGATACCGAGTTCGTGCTCGGAGTCGTGGTGCACCTCGAAGAGGCGAATGGTGAGC
>CAINGG010000546.1 GCA_903848435.1 uncultured Actinomycetes bacterium
CCTTGATGGTGTGGGCGAAGACCCCGTACCTTCCAGTCTGGTCATACACTTGCCGTGCAGACCCCACGAGATCGTCAGACACCTTCTGCAGGGCGAACCGCCCCGTCATCATGCGCAGCTCCGCCTCGAGCTGGGCGGCGCGCGCCTCTGCGGCCAGCGCGCGCTGCGACCAAGAGGCGATCAGGTCTGCGTCGGTCACCAGGGCGACCACGCGACGGCCGCTGGGCAGTGGAGTCGTGTACCACCATCCGTCGCGCACGGTCTCAACCGTCGTGACGTGCTCACCCCCGCCATCAGCGACGACCCCGATCAAGGCGACCTGGTCGTCGCACATCACGCGCACGCTGTCGTGACGCGACACGATCGCCCCCGCACGCCCGGACGCGTCCACGACCCAGTCAGCGTCCTCCGGCATGTCGCCCACGTGATCGGCCACGATCTTGACTCCCGCCTCCGCTGCGGCCTCGCGAGCCGCCCCATCGAAGCGTGCGCGATCGAGGATCCAACCGTGGCCCGCCCAGTGACCCATGTAGTCGTGCACGACCAGTTCCGACGATCCCCACGCGGCCGCCGTGCCGTAGGCACGCAGGTGCCCGACGAGGATCGCAGCGCCGAAGACCGATGCGGCGAGCTCGCCGCCCCCTGACGGCAGTGACTCGCCCGGCCAGGAACGCAGGCGACGACCATCGTCGTACATCACGACGTCGTGGCCGCACCGCGCGGCCGTGATGGCGAACGCGCAGCCCGAGGGGCCGCCGCCCACCACGACGACGCGCGCCACTGCTAACCGTTGAAGACGAGGCCGCCGGGATTGGCGCCGGCGTAGGCGAATGGTTCCGCCGTTCCGACATCGCCCGACATGGTGATGCGCACGACGAGATTTCGGAGGGGGTTGGTGAGATAGAGCCGGTTGCGCGAGTCATTGGCCACCGCCATGATCCCGTGCACGTCAATGCCCTTGAGCTGCAACGGCAGTCGCTTGCCGGTCGCGTCGAAGCGATAGACCGGCGGAGCCGTCGGTCCCGCACTCGCTACCCACAGTTGCTGCTGGAGGTCGAAGCACATCAGGCGCGGAGCGGTCAGACCGGTGATCCACGTCTTGCTGAGCACGGCGCCATCGAGGGGATTGACGCTCCACACCGTGCCGTCAGTGGCGCTGGTGATCAGGAGCGTGTTGGTCACCGGGTTGATGATGACCCCGATCGGACGCTTTAGCCCCGAACCGGCCGGCACCAGGGTCGTGACGGTGTTCTCGGCGGTGATCGCGAAAACTCGGCCGTCATCGGAGTAGTCCGTCGCGTAGAGGATGTTGCCCTTGGCCATGTAGAGCCCCACCACGGTGCCGAGGCCCGTCGCGTAGGTCGTCACATAGCCGCGTGGCGAGACCTTGGCGATGGTGCCGTCGTCCATGCAGGCGACGTAGATGTTGCCAGCGGAGTCGCGGGCCATGCCCTCGGGGCGGGCCAGTGGCGCGTTGACCCAGAACTCCGACTCGTCCCCGTTGCCCGTGATCAGGCGGATGCTGTGATCGTCGGAGCAGCCGATCATGATCGGGAACTGCGGCAACTGCGGCATCGTGAAGTAGGCGCCGTAGTCGAACGCCGGCTCGACATCGAAGCCCACGCCGGTCTCGACCTTCATCGTGGACGGGAAGAAGCCGTCCGTGGGTCCCGGCATCGGCGCGACGACGCCGAGCTTGAACCACTCGGTGATCATCGCGTTGATGGCCTGCTGGCTGGTGGGGCCGGCAACGAAGCGTTCCCACCCGCGACGACGCTCGAAGGCCGCACGGCGATCGGCGAGCGAGCGCGACGGATCCATGACCACGTCGTAGTCCTCCTCGGCGAGTACCTGGTTGGGGATGCGCGCGGGCCAGAAGGTGGGCGAGACCGGCGACGTCGCGAGGCTGTATCCCGATCGGCACGAAGCCGAATCCGAATGCCACGGCAGGCCCATCCACTGGCCGATGCTGCCCGGACCAAGCTTGGACAGCGGTCCGGTGCGCGACAGCGCGATCGCCTGCGTCATCAGGGGGCCGTAGTCGGTGAAGTTGGGTTCGTTCGATACCGATGCGAAGCGCATGTCCTTGGTCCAGATCCACGGGATGCGTGACAGCCACGTGAACTCGATACCGGGGTGGAAGGCACCGCCCAGGCACGCCCCCAAGGACGCCTTGTCAAGCGCGGCCGGCTGCTGCGCCACGGGGATCTGCGCAAGCCTCTGCGCACCAGACTCGCCCGCGTCGGTGAAGTTACCGTCGGCCCAGGCACGCAGGTGCGCGTATTGCAGGGGCGTGACCGCTAGCCACTGGCGCGGCTGCACGAGGTTGGGCGGGATCGCGATCTTGTCGCCGTAAAGCGCGGGCACGAGGTCGGGCTCCATGGCACCGAAGTCCGGATTGCGGAACGATGCGAAGATCTTTCGCCGCCACGCCAGGTTGGCCTCAGACTTGTCAGCCAGCTTCCTGCGGAGCGGGGGCGTCGTCCAATCGGCCGGCGAACCCCAGCCGTTGGTGGTGAAGAAACCCTCGTTGACCCATTGGGTATCCGTCATGCGACGGAAGATCGGGTAGATATCGCGGCTGAAGTCGGTGGTCCCCTTCTTGCGGCGTCCGGCCGTGTAGAGGCCGCCTTCGATCGCGTCGTAGAGCGTCACGATCCCCTCGGCCACGCTGGGTCCCCAGTCCGGAGACGTGCACACGACGTACGCCGGATCCGCCGTCAGGGTCTTGCCGTTGATGCGCACGCTGGCGTTGATCGGTCCATCGCACGTGTCATCCGTCCAGCCGTCACTGCTTAGGCCGGTGAGCGGCGGTGCATCAGGGCCCGGAACGGCCCGACCGTCAGCGGGCAGGACGATCAGGTGCCCTGCGTTGTCGGTGAACACCTCGCCCAGATTGACGGCAAGGCCGAGGAAGGTGCCACCGTCGAGTGGCTGCACGGGGGCACTCGCTCCCTTGAGCGTGCGGGGCGTCGCGTGGGTCACGAGCGTGCGTCGATCGGTCACCTTGGGATTGCGCTGGCGGCAGTCCGGTGGATTGGGCACGTCAAAGGCTTCGCTCGGGTCGTACCAGATCGGCTTGGCGTTGGCGACGTCCACGCGCCACGTGATCTCCGCATCAGTGGCAGTGATTTCACCGACCACGCGGCCTCGCGCGTCGTAGCCATAGATACGAAAGCGCGCGGCCTGCTTGGCCATCGCGCCCTGCGCATCCTTGAAGGGCCCGCGGGGAGCGGTGCCCGGCACCTCGGGGCCGAAGTAGAACGCATCCTGGCTGTTGCCCACGCGGCCGAAGCCGACGGCCGGGTGGATGGCGACCCGCACCACCTTCGACAGGTCGGCGGCGGCGACCTGCGACGCGGTGCCGACGCCGACAGCGGCGGCGGCGCCCGTGGCGGCCGCGGCCCCCAGGAACTCACGACGAGACAGCAGGGTCATATCGGCATCCTGGCAGAGTCGAAGGGTCTTAGGGTGACGTCATGCACCGATGCGTCTCCTTCGCCGTCGCCTCCGTCCTCGCCTCGACCCTGCTTGTCGCGGGTGCCTCGACCGCGCAGGGTGCGGCCTTCCCCGTCGACCCCGGTCCCCGCGTCGACGGACGGCCCATCACCGGGAGCGGCCAGAACCTTCCGCCCATTGCCGATGAGACCTACAACGTCGGTCCCTATATGGCACCGCAGGTGGAGGCGTACTACACGGGCAAGGCGATCCAGCAGGATCGAGCTGACGTCGCACTCGCGGCATGGCGCTGGGTGCGCGACTGGGTGCGCGCCAACTGCGGAAGCACGCCTGAGGCCGTACGCGCCTGCCGGGCGACGGTCGTCTTCGACGTTGACGAGACCCTGCTCAACAGCTACTCCTACTCACTGGCGCAGGACCCGCAATTCACGTTCAATCCGACGACATGGAATGAGTACGTCGCCGCCTGCGACTACTCCGGCATCTCCCAGACCCGCGACCTCTACAACAGGCTCATCAAGCTCGGCGTCTACGTCGCCCTCGTGAGCGCCGGCAGCAAGGACAACAAGCCGTTCATGGTGAAGTGCCTCAACGAACACGGCATCGCCGCGTGGGATCGCTACATCATGCGCGGAGAGAAGGGCGAGAACCTCAGCGACGGGGAGTGGAAGGCCACGCAGCGCAAGGAACTAGAGCGCAAGGGCCATCGCATCGTCGCCTCGGTCGGCGATCAGGTGAGCGACATGTCCTTCGGGCACCTCATGCACGGCTTCCTGCTGCCCAACACGATGTACTACCTGCACTAGTCCTCGCCGCGGACGATCCAGACCTTGCGAATCGGCTCGGTCACCACCCACGTCGTCACGTCCTCGGGGTGGAGCACGCCCACCACTCCGGGCGAGAGCTCGATGACGTTGCCGTGCTGATCAGTGACGGTGCCACGGCCCTCGATGACGACGAAGATCTCGGCGTCATAGCTGTCGGTTGACGTGCCGACGCTGTGCTCCCACACGCCAGCCTCAAGACCCACATCGCTGACGACCTCGGCGATGGCAGTCGTGATACCGGGGGTGATGCACTTCTCAACGGCCAGCTCGGAGCGTTCGGTCACGACGTCGCGTGCCTGGAATGAATGGATCATGCCGACAGCCTAGGCGTTATCCACAACCTCGCCCAGCGGGCCCATCCGCTTTCCCCCCGACTGTCAGACCCCCCGCGTACGGTCG
>CAINGG010000547.1 GCA_903848435.1 uncultured Actinomycetes bacterium
AGGCGCCGACCGAGTCGTTCGAGTGCGCCTTCGACAGGCGTGAGGTCGAGCACGCCCGCACCCGAGCCGCCGACGCCCAGCGCGCCCGCACGTCGCCGGCCCGCGCCGTAGGCAAGGGCAGCAGCGGTCGCCACTGCGGCAACGGCAGCCAGGAGGAGGAGCACGAGGATGAGCATGAGCAAGGTGGAACCGCCCTCAGGTGTGGTCATGCCTCCACGCTGACAGGGGGGTCTGACATCCGCTGGTCTCCCCACGGGTCGTTCACGTGCGCAGGGGGATCCGATCGAGGGCGATGGCCGGGGAAACATGGGTCTGGTAGCGCCGGCCCAGGGGACTGGTCCAGGTGGGATCGGGAGGCCCGTAAGGGTCTCGCGGCCCCTCCTCGTGGACCTGCCAGCCGGACGCCGTGCGCCCGCGGTTATGTCGTGGGCACGTGGGTGACATGCCGGCGGCCGATGTGCGACCTCCCTCGGCGAACGGCGGCAGGTGGTCGGCATCGGCGTTCGCGGAGCGCACCCCGCACGAAGGATGCTTGCAGCGCGGCTCGCGTGAGCGCAGGAAGCGTGCCAGGCGCGTGCCCGGATAGCGACGCTTGCCTTCATCGAGGAGGTAGTCACCCACGGGATCGGTCACCCAGCGAATCCAGTCGGCATCGGCGGCGAGCGCCCGTGCCAGATCAGCGTCGATGGTGCCGTAGCCCTCGACTTCGCCGGACGCGTCGGTCAGGTCGAGCAGCGTCGTGAGCGGCACGGTGACACGCACCTGGACATCAATGGGCCGGGGTGGGGTCGGTGAGTCATGACCGACGCCCGGGAGTTCAGCGGGTTCGCGCCCAATCGGCACGAGTCCGAACGCGGCCATGAGCGCGGCGTGCCGCCACTGCCCGAGCGTGCGGTCATCGCCATCGACTGCGCGCTTGCGCAACTGCTTCGCACGCGCGTCGATGATCTCGCGCATCGCGATCGCGTCGACCGACGGTCCGCGTGCGGCGAGGCAGGCCATGCCGTCGGGCTCTGCCCATAGAGAGACGTCGGTGAGGTCGAGCTCTGCCTTCTGTCGACGCCGAGTGGCCGCCTGCGGATCGAGCGCCGCAACGATCCGCCCGACGCGCTCGCGCAGTCGCGCCGGCGGGAGGTCGGCAGCAAAGCGGAGGCAGTCCTTCACCGCGAGATCAGAGAGGTCGTTGCCCTCAGCATCGACGAAGCCGGAGAGTACGGCGACGCCCTCATAGATGGCACGCGCCTGCGCCACCGTCAGGGAGCCTGCGGCGATGCGCTCGCCCAGCACCGGCCAGTCGGTCACCACTGCGGAACCGGCGTTGACGCGCGCAGATGCCGTGCGCGGCGCGATATGCAAGGCCGCCGCCACTTCGTCGGCTATCCACGTGGCCTGATGGGAATCGGCCATGCCCGGCCCGGGTTGTGTGGCCGCCTCCACCGCCTGCGCGACAGCCACGAGGGCGCGCGCCTGGACGATGTGGACCCAGCCTGCGAGTCGCTCGGTGGCGCGCAGGTAACTCACCCGGGCGTCATCGGGCAGCGAGTCCGGAGGGAACTCCGACAGCACCTGGGCCAATCGCGGTCCGGGCGCCATCGACTCCCACGGAAAGCCCGTGGGATCGGAGGTGTCGCGCCAGCCGTCAGCCATGCAGCGAACCTAGATCGGGGGTCTGACATTGACGTCGCGGCCAGCGACGATCTCCTGTGGACAACGCTGGCACGGCCGTGGCCCGCCTCGCGAGGTCCTCGCGCAACAGCCCTGACCTAGGATCGGCGAACTATGGCGCTCACCATCGGCATCGTCGGACTCCCCAACGTCGGCAAGTCCACCCTCTTCAATGCCCTGACGGAGAACGACGTCCTGGCGGCGAACTACCCCTTCGCGACCATCGAGCCCAAC
>CAINGG010000548.1 GCA_903848435.1 uncultured Actinomycetes bacterium
CCCTCGGGGCCAGCCTGCTGGTGACCCTCGCATCCGCCCTCCTGCCTGCGCGACGGGCATCTGCCATCCCTCCTGTCGCCGCCATGCGCGAAGGAACGGCGACGTCACCGCGCTCGCTACGACGCGTCACCATCGCGGGGGCTTGCCTTCTCCTGGCCGCGGCCATCCCGGCGTTGTTCGGCCTGCGGCTGGCAGACACCAACGGTGAGCGAGCCGCGCAGCTGACCGGGCTCGCCGCCGCCCTTGCGCTGATCGGCGTGCTGGCGCTGACACCCGCGTTGGCACGACCAGTGCTCGGGCTGATGGGAATGGTCCTGCGCGGGCGGATCGTCGGGCGCATGGCGACCGCCAATGCCGTGCGCAATCCGCGTCGCACCGCCGCCACGGCCAGCGCGCTGACCGTCGGCCTGGCGCTCATGACGGCCGTGTCGGTGCTCGGTTCGTCGGCCCGAGCGTCGGTCGAGGACGTCGTCGATACGACGATCGGCGCTGACTTCGTGCTCCTGGGGCCCGGCTTCCGGCCCTTCACCCCCGACGTCTATCGCGCAGTCCAGGATCTGCCCGGGACAGACGTCGTGACCTACGTCCGCACCATCCCCGTGCGCATCGGCGAGTCGCAGGCGCCGGTCACCGGCGTCGATCCCGCCGTCGTTACGGAGGTGCTGGACATCCCCATGACCACAGGTTCCGTGAGCGACCTCGCCCTGGGTTCGGCCATCGTCGACACGGAGCTGGCCCGTGACCTGGCGGTCGGCGTGGGCGACACCGTCACCGGAACCTTCGTCAACGGAGAGGGCACCTTGCGCATCGTCGGCACCTTCGAGCCGGCCGGTCCGGTGCGGGGCTTCATCACCACCCTGCCCACCGTGGACTCGATCGGCACCCTGACGCGCGATACCGCCATCTACATCTCCCTGCAGCCGGGGGCGTCCCCGGAGACGGTGCGCCAGGAGATCTCCGCGAGGCTGACAGCATTCCCGTCGATCGATATCCAGGACCAGGCCGACATCAAGCGGGACATCAACGGGCAGTTCGATGTCCTCTTCGGGCTTGTCTACGCGCTGCTCGGCCTGTCGGTCATCGTTGCCTTTCTCGGCATCGTCAACACTTTGTCTCTCAGCGTCGTCGAGCGCACGCGAGAGGTGGGCCTGGTACGCGCCGTCGGCATGTCACGCGCACAGGTGCGGCGCATGGTGACGCTGGAGGCTCTCCTCCTTGCCGCGCTCGGCACCCTGCTGGGGCTTGGCCTCGGCCTCGTGTTCGGCGTGCTGCTCCAGCGCGTGCTTGCGCCCCAGGGGATCAACGTCTTGGCCATACCCGGCGCACAACTCGCGGTCTTCGCCGCACTCGCGCTCGTCGGCGGTCTCGCCGCCGCCCTGTGGCCCGCATGGCGCGCCGGCCGGATGCCCGTGCTCACGGCCATCGCCCAAGCCTGATCAGGCCTCTCGCCACGCTCGCAGATCGGCGATGGTCACTCCCGCGAGCGTGTCGACCACGCGCCTTCGTGGCGCAGGCTCGATGCCAACGATGTGCGGGATCGCGACGACGAATGCCCCGCTTTGCTGGCCCGACGCTACCCCGGTCGGCGAGTCCTCGAGCACGATGCACCGCTCGATCGGTACCTCCAGCATTCGGGCTGCCGCGACGTAGGGCTCCGGATGGGGCTTGCCGTTGGTTACTTCGTCGCCCGCCACCGTCACGTCGAAGGCGTGATCGCCACGTGCATGCACATCGCGGGCGATGGCGTCGTCAACCGCGTCAAGGAGCCGACGATGCGAGGCGGAGACGAGCCCGGTGGGCACGCCCGTGGCACGGCACTCCGC
>CAINGG010000549.1 GCA_903848435.1 uncultured Actinomycetes bacterium
ATGCGGCACTCGGTGTAGCGCTGAGCCGCCGGCGGGTCGTTGCCCATGGAGCCGAAGTTGCCCTGGCCCTGCACGAGCGGATAGCGCAGCGACCACGGCTGAGCCAGGCGCACGAGGGCGTCGTAGATCGCGGTGTCACCGTGCGGGTGGTAGTTGCCCATCACGTCGCCAACGACACGCGCCGACTTGGAGAAATTGCGGTCGGGGCGGTAGCCGCCGTCGTACATCGCATAGAGAACGCGGCGGTGGACGGGCTTGAGTCCGTCTCGCACATCGGGCAGTGCACGCGAGACGATGACGCTCATGGAGTAGTCAAGGTAGGAGCGCTGCATCTCCACCTGGAGATCGACGGGCTCGATGCGCCCACCCGGCGGAGGAGTCTCCTCTGTCACGGTGTCATCGGGCACGGTGCTGCTCCTGTCGGTTGGTCAGTCGGGTCATCAGATATCGAGGAATCGCACGTCGCGTGCATTGCGCTGGATGAAGTTGCGTCGCGACTCGACGTCTTCGCCCATGAGCACGCTGAAGGTCTCGTCGGCCTGTGCCGCATCGTCGAGGGTCACCTGCAGGAGCACGCGGCGCGCGGGGTCCATGGTGGTCTCCCACAACTCGTCGGCGTTCATCTCGCCCAGGCCCTTGTAGCGCTGGATCCCCTCGTCCTTGGGCAGCTTGCGACCGGCGGCGATCCCCGCCTCGAGCAGCGCGTCGCGCTCGCGATCGGAGTAGGCGTAGTCGGGTGCTTCGCGCTGCCATTTGATCTTGAACAGCGGTGGCTGCGCGAGGAAGACGTAGCCATCGATGATGAGTTGCGGCATGAACCGGAAGATCAGCGTGAGCAGCAGCGTGCGGATGTGCTGCCCGTCGACATCGGCATCGGCCATGAGCACGAGCTTGTGGTAGCGCAGCCGGTTGATGTCGAAGTCCTCATGGACGCCGGTGCCGAGTGCGGACACGAGCGCCTGCACCTCGTTGTTTTGCAACACCTTGTCGATGCGCGCCTTCTCGACGTTGAGGATCTTGCCGCGGATCGGCAGGATCGCCTGGGTGCGCGGATCGCGCCCCTGGCGGGCCGAGCCACCCGCGGAATCACCCTCGACGATGAAGACCTCGCACTCCTCCGGCTCGCGGCTGGAGCAGTCGATGAGCTTGCCGGGCATGCCCGCGCCGCCGAGGAGGCCCTTGCGATTGCGGGCCAGGTCGCGTGCCTTGCGGGCCGCGATGCGCGCGGTGGCGGCGTTGACCGCTTTGCGTGCGATCTCCTTGCCCTCCGCCGGGTTCTGCTCGAGCCATGCGCCCAGCTGATCGTTGACCACCTTCTGCACGAAGGTCTTCATCTCGGTATTGCCGAGCTTGCCCTTGGTCTGTCCCTCAAATTGGGGCTCGCGCAGCTTGACGCTCACGATCGCGGTGAGGCCCTCGCGCACGTCTTCGCCGGAAAGATTGGGGTCCTTCTCCTTGAGGATGTTCCACTCGCGGGCGAACTTGTTGACGAGCGATGTCATCGCCGCACGGAAGCCTTCTTCGTGCGTGCCGCCCTCGGTGGTGTTGATCGTGTTGGCGAACGTGTGGACCGACTCGTTGAAGCCGGAGTTCCACTGCATGGCGATCTCGGCCTGCAGGCCCTTCTTGGTGTCCTCGCTCGCGAGCTCGATGACCGAGGGGTTGCCCACGCCCTTGCTGGCATTGAGGTGGCGGACGAAGTCGGCGATGCCGCCCTCGTAGTAGTAGGAGACCTCGGCGAAGTCGTCGCCCCCGAACTCCTCGATGAGGCCCGGGCGGCGGCGCTCGTCGATGAGGGTGATCGTCAGCTTGCGATTGAGGAAGGCCATCTCCTGGAAGCGGCGCGCGAGCGTCTCGGTGTCGTACCAGGTGGTCTCGAAGATGTCGGGGTCGGCGTAGAAGGTGACCGTCGTGCCGTGCTCGTCGGTCTTGGCGCCCTTCTTCAATGGCGCGGTGGGTACGCCGTGCGCATAGGACTGGGTCCACACGAAGCCGTCGCGCTTGATCTCGATGTCGAGACGCGTGGACAGGGCATTGACGACGGAGACGCCGACGCCGTGGAGACCGCCGGAAACGGAGTAGCCGCTGCCACCGAACTTGCCACCGGCGTGCAGCACGGTGAGAACGACCTCGACAGCAGGCTTCTTTTCGACCGGATGCTCATCGACGGGGATGCCGCGACCGTTGTCGGTGACGCGTACGCCGCCGTCGGCCAGCAAGGTGACGGTGATGTGCGTGGCGTAGCCGGCCATGGCCTCGTCGACGGAGTTGTCGACGACCTCGTAGACAAGGTGGTGCAGGCCGCGCTCGCCGGTAGAGCCGATGTACATGCCCGGGCGCTTGCGCACGGCGTCGAGGCCCTCGAGGACGGTGATGGCGCTGGCGTCATACGACACGGGCGGGGTGCCTCCTG
>CAINGG010000550.1 GCA_903848435.1 uncultured Actinomycetes bacterium
ACGGGGCTCGTCATCGGCCTGGCCCTACCGCCCGAGACGGAGGTGGCCTGGGTCGATGGCTTCCTCGCCGGGGTGCTGGCCGAGGCGGGCCGCGGAGGCGCGGCCCTCGCCGGCGGCGATGTCGTGCGCGCCGACGCCATCTATGTCTCTGTTACCGCCATGGGCGACCTCGAGGATCGAGATGCCGTGCTGCGGAGCGGTGCGCGCGCGGGCGACGTCATTGCCGTGGCCGGACGCCTCGGCTGCGCGGCCGCCGGGCTCGCGGTGCTGTCGCGTGGATTCCGCTCACCGCGTGCACTGGTCGACGCGCATCGTCGCCCCGAGCCGGACTACGCGGCGGGCGTACGCGCGGCCGAGGGCGGTGCCAGGGCCCTCATGGATGTCAGCGACGGGCTTCTGCTCGACGCCGAGCGAATGGCCACCGCATCGGGCGTGGCCATCGATATCGAGTCCGGTGCCGTTCCCGTCGACGAGGTGTTGGAATCGACGGCCGCGGCGTACAACCTCGATCCGCTCACCTGGGTGCTGGGCGGGGGAGATGATCACGCTCTGCTCGCGGCCTTCCCCAAGGGATCAGCGCTGCCCGCGGGCTTCACCGCGATCGGAGCCGCCAGGAAGCCGGGCGAGGAGGGACCGCGGGTGACAGTAGATGGTCGTGCGGCGGAGGTCGTGCCCGGCTTCGAGCACTTCCGCAGTTAGGCGGTGGCGTCTGTCGCGGGTTGTTGCTGGCCCTCGACGAGGAGCGCGAGTTGGTCGTGGTCGTTGAAGACGAGCTCGCGGATGGCCCGGCTTCGATCACTCGCTAGGGAGATGCTGTCGAGCTCGAGGTCATCGCTCAGGATTGCCTGCATGCGCAGGTAGTCGTGACCGTGGGGGCCGAAGGGCATGAGGCCAGCGGCGAAGTCGTCATAGGTGCGCAGGATGTCAACGATTTCGTCGAGTTCGTCCTGCGTCAGGGTGTGGAGATCCAGATCCGTGAAGCACATGGGAGCCTTGCCGCGCACGACGTCTCGGAGCACATCGAGCAGCAGTGTCTGATCCTCCGGCGTCCATCGCCAAATCGTGACGCGGGCCGCCAGCGCGGGATGCGTGTCGTGTCGGACGATCCCGGGAGCGGACCCCCACGCCAGTGCAGCCACCTCGGGGTCCTGTGGAACGAGCGGAAGTCCGAGATCGTCGTAGCAGACGGCGAGCACCGATGCGTAGCGCGTGGGAAGTGCGACTTCGCGCGGGCGGTGGTCGAGCACGAGGTAGGCCGTGGCAACGGAGAGTCGTGCGTGGTCGCCGTGCACGCCCGGAGGCTGGGCGCCAAGAAGAAGTCCGGTGACGACGAACCCGGACTTCTCCGCCATTGCCTGCGAGTGGGTGTGGAGTGTCACCAGATGCACCATGACGGCGGACGCCTCGAATCGGCCGATCTCCTGGTAGAGCAGTTGGTTGACCTGTTGTCCAAGCCCGCGTGATCTGTAGGCGGGATGGACGATGGCCGAGCCGATCTCAGGCGCTGCTCCGGGAGCCGGGCGAAAGAGCGCTCCGTGCGCGACGACGGTCGTCCCGTCGAGACCGATGGACGACACGAGATTGCCGGCTGCCCAAGCTTGCGAAAGCGCCTCGGGGTCGTAGAAGAATTCGTGGGGGTAATTCAACTGGTAGTGACTGTGTACTAGCGCTCCGACCTCGGCAGCGTCCTCGGAGCGCGCCAAGCGGTAGGTGATAGCCGACGCGTCCACGTCGACCGCGCCGTCCGTGATGTTGGCTGCGTCGATGGCAAGAAGTGGAATAGGGATCCAGCAGGCAAGTTTCTTGCCCTGGGACCCGAGGTTCTCGAGATGCAGGTCGCGCACGACGCGCGTCAGCGGCTCCAGTGCCGGTGGTGCCGGGGTGTGTGGACCGCCGAATGACGCGAGCGGCCGTCCCTTGTCGCGTACCTCCAGGTGAAGTTCGTCGTCTTCGGCGCGCAGGACGACGTCGAGCGGGCTTGGACCGGATGGGTAGGCGTGCTCGACGACCCAGTCGACCATCGTCTCGAGAGTGCCGACGGCGAGGGCCACGTCGTCGGCGGGGGCCTGACGCGCCTGCGCATACGCGGAGACCATGTGGGCGATCAGGGGGCGATCGACACGTGCGTCGGCCACGGACAGCCGGACCGACCCTGGCATGACGCGCAGTTAGGCGCGGGTGACCTTGCCTGCCTTGAGGCAGGAGGTGCACACGTTGAGGCGCTTGGGAGTGCGGCCGACGATCGCACGCACGGACTGGATGTTGGGATTCCAGCGGCGCGAGGTGCGGCGGTGCGAGTGGGAGATGCTATTGCCGAAGCTGGGCCCCTTGCCGCAGACGTCACAGGTGGCAGCCACGGTGCTCTCCTTGGAATCTCGCGTCGGGCGGACGGCCCGAGCAACCTCAGAAGGGTAGCGAAAGTCCCCGCGACCGCTCAAACCGGGGCCAGCCCGGGAAGGCGGCTCGGCTGTCTCCCGGGGCCGATAGCGTGACCCCACCGCCGCCAGCACGAGGGGAGGACCATGAGCGAGCGCCTCCCGTCGCCCCCGCTCACCGCCCTGTCGGTGCGGCTGTGGGCCGAGGCCTCCCTGCAGGCCCTGGGCGAGGAGCGTGCGGCCATCGACGCCCTCAATGTCTTTCCGGTGCCTGACGGCGACACCGGGACCAACATGTTCCTCACCCTCGAGTCGGCGTGCGCGGGCATCGCCGAGGTCGTCGACGCGGCGCCCGACGGCGATCCGCCGGGGCTCGCGCAGGTGGCCGAGGGCTTCGGGCGCGGGGCGGTGCTCGGTGCCCGGGGCAACTCGGGGGTCATCTTGGCCCAGATCATCCGCGGGGTCGCCTCGGTGCTGGC
>CAINGG010000551.1 GCA_903848435.1 uncultured Actinomycetes bacterium
CACCACGGATGTCGACCCGACGGCCAGCACCACGACCACGCCGATGACGAGCATGTACGTCGCGACGATGGCACCCAGCAATGGTGACTTGTGCCAGGCGCCGGCGACGATCTGCCGGCCGACGAAGACGGCGACCAGGAGCACGATCACGCCGCCGACGAGGAGACCGCGCGGCTCCTGCGGCACGAGCAGCAGCGCGACGACGTAGGCGATGTGCCCGGCGAGGAAGGCCGCGGCACCGGGGATGAAGCGGTCGTAGAAGAGCAGGACATCGCCAACGAGACCGAAGGCCAAGCCGATGACGATCGCCCACCGGATCGTCGATGACTCGGCGGGGATGAGCAGGGCCGCGGCGATGAGGAAGACCATGACCGCGGGCTTGGCCCAGCGCTCGATGGAACGCCGGTCTGTCCCGACCGCCCACCAGTCGAGCACGGCGATAGCGGCAGCGACGGCGAGCGGCACGACGTACGTCACGCGCCTAGTCCTTCCGCCACGGCTTCGCCCACGAGGCCGTGTACCTCCCACGACCAGTGCATGCCATCGGGGTTGCAGGTCGACAGGCGCGGAGCCACGACGGGCTCGATGTCGACGTACGCGACTCTTTCCCGCGCAGCCCACGCACGGGCAGCAGAGATCGCCGGCGCGTGCCAACGCGTCGAGGGGTAATAGGGGCCGGTCCAGGGCGGCGGGCTGAGCAGAGCGATGGGCAGATCGGGTCGCAGAGCGCGGACGGCTTGCACCATGCGGGTGAGGTATCGGTCGGTGGCCGCCTGGGGCAGCGTGCGGAACGGGCCATTGACGCGCTTGGCGAGCGGCGGAGTTGCCGTGCGGAGCGCATCCCGGGCAGTACGGCGTACGCGCGAGTGACGCAGGTAGGGGATCGACTCGCGCAGCCACGTGGGCACGGGGGTGGGTAGCTGGTCCATGCCACCGACACCGATGAGCAAGGCGCCCGCGCGCGGAAGGTATTCACCCCACACCATCGGGTCCTTCGTCAGCGCCCACCAGCCGTCACGGGCAGTCCAGCCCTGGCGCGCGACGAGATTGACGGGCATGCCGAGGCGTGAACCCGCGATTTGCGGATAGAGGCGTGGATCACTGGGTGGCACGGCGCGCTCGGGCCCGTGGAAGGCGAGCGAGTCAGCGATGACCAGAAGGTGTGCCATGCGTGGAGCTGAGGGGACTCGAACCCCTGACCCCCTCCATGCCATGGAGGTGCGCTACCAGCTGCGCTACAGCCCCGCCGCCCCTGAGGGCCCGGCAAGCATACCCGGGGGCACCAGGACCGGACCTAGCGGTCGTCCGCGGGCCAATCGCCGTCGAGCGGCACCGGCTCGGGCAGCGAACCGGCGTTGTACTCCTGCAGGCGCCATGCCGGCCCGCGCTGCTCGTTCTGCAGTAGCACGCTCCACGAGCAGTTGGTGAGTACGCCGAGCGCCGCCCAGTTGGCGGGAGGGAGTTCCAGAAGTCGCCCGATGCCCGCACGGGCAGATCCACCATGGGTGACCACGACGAGAACGCCGTCGTCGGGGATCTTCGCCAGTCCCCGATCGATGGCCGCGACCACGCGATCGGCAACCTCAAGGCGCGTCTCACCCGTGGTACCCGCCTTCATGTCGACGTCGACGACCCACCTGGAGATGGCATCGCCGAAGCGCTCGAGAAGCTCCGGGCGGGTCAGGCCCTCCCACTCCCCCGCGGCCGTCTCGCGCAGGCCCTCGTCATACGTGACATCGAGTCCGGTGAGTTCGACCAGGGGTTCAACCGTCTGACGCGTGCGCTGCAGATCGGAGCACAGGATGGCACTGGGCTCCAGGCTCGCCAGCATGGCGGCCGCTCGACGCGCCTGGGCGAGGCCGATGTCGTCCAGGGGGATGTCGGTCTGGCCCTGGAAGCGGTGCTCGGCGTTCCAGGCCGTGCGACCGTGGCGCCAGATGACGATGCGCCTCATGCGTTGTCAGGGGCGCCGAGCTGCAGCGGAATGGTCGGGCAGTCCTTCCAGAGGCGCTCGAGCGCATAATGCACGCGCTCTTCAGCCATTTGCACGTGCACGACGATGTCGCCAAAGTCGAGGAGCACCCAGCGCCCCTCCTTCTCGCCTTCGCGTCGCAGTGGCTTGGCGCCCAGGCGCTGCAGTCGCTCCTCGACCGCATCCACGACCGCACGCACCTGGCGGTCATTGGCCGCGGTGCAGAGCAAGAAGACATCGGTGATGACGAGGTACTGACTGACATCAATGGCGACGATGTCGGTGGCGAGCTTGTCTTCAGCGGCCTCCGCTGCCTGTTGCGCCAGTTCAATCGCTTCCGTGCTTGCCGCCACGTGTGTCCTCTCGTCGACCCGGGTCAGCCTGTCACACGCCGACCGGCACTCGGGCATCGGGGAACAACTCCTGCACGACCTCGTCGGCCTCCGGTGCAGGGACAGATGCTGGCCGGATCCCGAGTCGGATGAGATCGACGGGTAGCACGGCGTACTTCGTGCGGTCGAAGCGGATGTCGCTGCTCATCTGCAGGAAGAAGGGCACGAGGTCCTGGGTGGGCACCGTCGAGGGCGCTAGCGAGCCCAGGCTGGTCAGGAGTTGGCGGATTCGCTCCTCACCGAAGGGAAGTTGCGCCAACACCAGGTCAAGGACCTGCCTGAAGCGCTCCATGCGCTGCGCATCACTTTCGCCAGGCACCCGGACGAGCGTGTAATCAGCCGCCGTCACGCCATCCATCTTGATCCACCCGGCGGGCAGGCGACGGACGTCGCCGGGCTCGTCTCCCGAGATGACCACCGGCTTCGGGAGCTTGATCCACACGCCGTCGACCGCGTCGACCAGACCGGCGAAGGCGAGCCGATCGAGGGTGAGTCCGGCATCGATGCGCAGGCCGAGCCCGTCCCGAACGCCGTTGACGGCAGCGAGCGTGTCGGGATCACTGGGCGTCTCGCCGAGTGTGACCGAGTCATCGCCCACCGGCACGAGCAGGCTCGACGGCACCTCGAGGAACGTCGAATTCTCGGGCTCACCCGGAGGCTCGATGCCGATGACGACATTGCCGAGTGCGTACTCCTCGTGGTCAAGAACCTGCAGCAGCAAGGTGCGCTCGACCGGAGCAGGCGACGACGATGGCTCAGGGCGAGGGTCGGTGTCGCTGCGCACGAGAGCGATGGCCCCGAATCCCAGGACGATGACCAGCGCCCCGATGGCGACGACAAGGACGCGAGCGGCAACGCTCACGCTCGGTCCCGATAGAGCCCTCGCTTGGCGATATAGCTCTCCACGCCCGGCGGCACGAGATAGCTGATGGGCGCGCCGGCCTGCACACGCGCTCGTACGTCGCTGGAGGAGATCGCCAGGGCGGGCACTTGGAGCAAGGTCACGGTGCCCGGTGCCAAGCCCGGATCGGCCAGCACATGCCCGGGCCGCGTGACGCCGACGAGGTGAGCGAGGCGCTGTACTTCGTCGGTGTCGCGCCAGCTCAGGATGTCGTTGAGTGCATCCGCGCCGGTAATGAAGAAGAGTTCGGTATCCGCTCCCCACTCGGCACGCAGGTCACGCAGGGTGTCGACGGTGTAGGTCGGACCAGATCTGTCGACATCGGCACGGCTGACGGTGAAGCGCGGATCGGTAGCCGTCGCCACGACGGTCATGAGATACCGGTCCTCCGCTGGAGATACCTGACGGTCAGCCTTCTGCCACGGGCTTCCAGCGGGCACGAAGACGACAGACGTCAGGTCGAAGTGGTGCGCGACCTCTGAGGCCGCGGCTAAGTGGCCTAGATGGATGGGGTCGAACGTGCCGCCCATCACTCCCACGCGCATGAGCGCCCGCCGATCACCGATCCACGTTGATCATCGTCGTGACGATCAACAGCAGGATGAGAATGCCGAGGGCCGTGCCGCCGTAGACGTAGGGGCTGATCACCGTGTGCTCGGTGGCGCCAACTTCTTCCGACAGGCCGATCACAG
>CAINGG010000552.1 GCA_903848435.1 uncultured Actinomycetes bacterium
CCGAGGCGACGCCGGAGTCGCGCTCCTCGAGCCGGTCCTGCGCGTAGTCCAGCTGGGTCATCGGCTCGGCGACGTCGCCGCCGGTGGAGTGCTCTGCGCTCATCGCTCTCGGGGATCCTCCGTCGCATCGCGCCACGATCGGCGCGTCGCCAGCATAGCGCTCCGCCCCCGCGTGTCGAATCGCGGGATCCCCGCGGCACGTACCGATTGATGCGATGTTGCGGGGCGTCCGGGGGCGTGGATACGATGCCCGTGTGAATCGCCCGCCCGCTGGGCGTGCGCGCGTCCGAAAGGCCCCGGAACGTTGAAGAACCTGAAGGTCCTCCCGCTCGCGATCATCGGGACGGTCATCGGCGCGGTCATCAGCGTGATCCTCATCGTCACGCGCACGCTGCCGATGCAGGCCTCGGAGCAGGCGGCGAACATCGACTACCTGTACATCTTCTTCCTCGCCTTCTCGGGGATCATCTTCGGCATCGTCACGCTGTTCCTGCTGGTCGGGGTCTACCGCTTCCGGGCGCGGCCGAACGACCAGCGCGAGGGCAAGAACGTCCACGGCAACACCGGGCTCGAGATCCTCTGGACCGCGATCCCCTTCGTCATCGTCGTCGCCTGCGTGATCGGCGGCTGGTACGTGCTCGCCAAGGACGACGTCTACGCGGCCGGCGAGAAGAGCGGCCAGAAGATCCACATCATCGGCTACCAGTTCGGCTGGAAGTTCGACTACATGAACGAGGAGATCGCGCTCAAGGAGGAGGCCGAGCTGGTCGTCCCCGTGGGCCAGCCGATCGCCTTCGAGCTGACCTCGAACGACGTCATGCACGCCTTCTGGGTGCCGGACTGGCGCTTCCAGATGTCCACCCTGCCCACCCAGACCAACTACGCGTCGGTGACGCCGTCGAAGATCGGGACCTTCGACGTGGTCTGCGCGTACCTCTGCGGCGTCGGCCACACCGGCATGAACAGCGCCGTCGAGGGCTCGATCATCCCCCAGGTGCGCGTCGTGTCGCAGGCCGACTTCGACAAGTGGGTCGCCGAGCGCAAGGCCGCGCTGGCGCAGGAGGCCGAGCAGGCCGACCAGACGACGACGGCGGAGGCCGCCTGATGGCCGCCGCCCCTATGATCAGCTCCAGTTCGGGGGATAGCCGATGACCACCGCCCTCAAGCCCAACCTCGCGCGCTGCATCTGGACGTCGGCGCTCTTCGCCGTGCTCGCGATGCTCGTCGCCGCCGCGGTGCGCCAGATCCTCGGCATGGACCCCGTGGTCCAGTGGTCCACCCTCGTCGTCGTCGCCTACATCTTCGGCGCCGTCGGCTTCATCGTCGGCATCGGCGGGTTCGACTACTGGTGGCCGTGGATCATCGGCAAGGACATCGACCCCCACGACCACTCGCAGCACGGCGCGTACTCGTGGCGCGACTACTTCAAGTTCAACACCGATCACAAGGTGATCGGGATCCAGTACATCGTCTTCACGTTCATCATGTTCCTGATCGGCGGCATGTTCGCGATGATCTTCCGGGCGGAGCTCGCGAACCCCGGCTACCAGGTGCTGTCGGACGAGCAGTACAACGCCCTGATCTCGCAGCACGGCGTGATCATGATCTTCGTGTTCCTGGTGCCCGTCTTCGCCGGCATCGGCAACTACGTGATCCCGCTTATGCTCGGCGCCCCGGACATGGCCTTCCCGCGCGTCAACGCGGTCTCCTTCTGGCTGCTGCCGATCGCCTCGTTCACGCTCCTGTCGTCCTTCGCCTTCGGCTCGTTCGACACCGGCTGGACCGGCTACCCCACGCTGTCCGAGCAGAGCCCGTTCGGCGGCACGCTGTTCCAGATCGGCGTGATCATCGCGGGCAGCTCGTCGATCGCCACCGCGGTGAACTTCCTGGTCACCATCGTGACCATGCGCGCGCCCGGGATGACGCTGTTCCGCATGCCGCTGCTCGTGTGGGCCAACCTCGCCACCTCCGCCCTGGTCGTCGCCGCCACCCCGTTCGTGGCCGGCGCGATGTTCATGGCGATGTTCGACCGCGAGATGGGCACGAACTTCTTCACCATCGCCGGCGGCGGCAGCGCGATCGCCTACCAGCACATCTTCTGGTTCTACTCGCACCCGGCCGTCTACATCATGGTCCTGCCCGGGTTCGGGATCATCAGCGAGGTCATCGCGACCCACTCGCGCAAGCCGGTCTTCGGCTACCGCGCCATGGTGTACGCGATGATTGCCATCGGCTTTCTGGGCTTCGTGGTTTGGGGCCACCACATGTTCGTCTCCGGGATGAACCTGGTGCTCTCCGCCGCGTTCGGCGTCTCCACCATGGTCATTGCGGTGCCCTCGGCCATCAAGACTTTCAACTGGCTCGGCACGATCTGGGGAGGGGCGATCCGCTTCAACACTGCCATGCTGAACGCTCTGGCGTTTGTGGCCATGTTTGTGATCGGAGGATTTTCCGGGATCTTCATGGCCTCCACCCCGGTGAACATTTTCGTCCACCACACCTACTTTATCGTGGCCCATTTCCACTACGTGCTCTTCGGGGGAAGCATCTTCGCCATGTTTGCGGCCATTTACTTCTGGTACCCGAAGATGTTCGGCCGCCTGATGAACGAAACCCTCGGCAAGATTCATTTCGCGCTGACTTTCATCTTTTTCAACCTGTGCTTCTTCCCGATGCACAACGTCGGGCTGGGCGGGATGATGCGGCGCATCGCTGATCCCACGGTCTATGAGCACCTGCGCGCGTTGCAGCCGATCAACCAATTCATCACGATCTCGGCCATTGCCTTGGGCTTTTCCCAAATCATTTTCCTCTACAACTTCTTCCGTAGCCTGCG
>CAINGG010000553.1 GCA_903848435.1 uncultured Actinomycetes bacterium
GAACCTGCGTGTCACCTCGATGGCGCATAGCACGGCGATGAGTACGCCAGCGAACACCAGCGCGTTGACCAGCCAGGTCGTGCCGAAGAGCAATGCGAACGTCGTAATCGAGCGAGTCTCCAAGAGAAGGAAGGCCATGCCCATCAAGAAGAGGTCGCCATATCCGCGCATCTGGCGAAGTGGCCCCCCGACGACGCGAATAGCAATGAGCGATGCCGCCAGGATGAGCGCGATCAACAGCAGGTAGATCGCCGGTATGGACGCTTCCTTCAAGTAGAGGAACGGATGGTCGTCTACGGACGGGACCGGTATGTCCTCGCCTGCCGCAGCGATGGCGTCGCGCTCCCACACCGCCCCCTCCGCGCAAACGGCGTTCTCCGGTGCCTTGCCCACGGCGATGACGGCCAGGGACTGCACGGCCGTGAAGCGATCCAGGCAGGGCGAATGCCCGAACACGCTCTCGACGGTGCCCGCGAGCCGATTGATGAGCCAGTCCTCGCGGTAGTAGTTGTACATCGCGAAGACGCCGTCGGGGGTCAGGTGGTCATAGGCCTCTTGGATGGACTCGCGCGTGAAGAGATAGGACTCCAGGCGCAGCTGACTGGCTCCCGACACGAGGGTGAGCGAGTCGGGCAGCGCGAAGAGGATGAGGTCGTATTCGTTAGTGGTGCGCGAGAGGAAGGCTCGTCCGTCGTCGATGTAGACCGACACTCGCGGATCGGCGTACGGCTGGTTGGGGTTCTTCTCGATGCCGATCTGCTGGATACGCGGATCGATCTCGACGGCATCGACGTGCTCCGCCCCCCGCTTGAGGGCGAGCGCGACATCGGTGCCGGTTCCGGCGCCGATGACCAGCACGCGGCCCAGCGGATTATCGACGGCGCGCTCGTAGGGGCGCCCGTACATCGGCTCGATATCGAGCCGCCTCTCCGCATCGAGGACGTTTTGGTGCGGGATGCCGTTGACCTGGATCGCTGTCCACGGCCCTGATTCCTCACTGACGTAGTCCTGGGTCGTCACCTTGTAGTACGGCGACCACGAGACTCCGGCGGCAAGCGATTCGATGATCAGCAGCGCAACGATGGCCACGCTCGCCAGCCACGACAGGACCGGCAATCTTCGCCCGTAGAGCAGGACCAGTGCGACGAGCATGACCGACGGCCACACCCACGATGGCGCGCGCAGGAAGGAGATCAGCGTGAAGAGCAGGGTGCCGCCGATCGACCCGACGATGTCCCAGCGGTAGGCGTCGAGCGCAGTGAACTCGACGAACGCGCGGCCAGTGATCTCTCCCAGGCTCGTCATCGCGAGTGCGACGACCAGGAAGACCAGCGGCAGCGTCACCCACGTCGGCAGGCCCGTGGGCCTGACCTCGGTGAAGAAGATGAGGTCGGTCGATGATCCCTCGATCTTGGCCGGGAAGACCGTGATGAAGGCGACGAGGACGAGCAGGGTGACGGGCGCGTAGCGGCCGAAGTCGAAGCTGCGCCTGGCCCGCAGGAAGCCCAGGCCGATGCCGAGGAAGGAGGCCAGCAGGATCAGGTTGGAGAAGTACGACAGGTGGACCAGGTTGGCGCCCGCCCAACGGATGAGCGCCAGCTGCACGAAGAGCATGAGGGCGCTTGCGGCGACCAGGCGCAGACGGGCCGGGAGCAGGCCGGTTCGGGGGATGGTCGCGGTGCTGGTCACCGGCACACGGTAGCGCTGGTGCCCGCCGGACTAGTAGGCGTCGGTGAAGGTGAGCTCGACGCCGCCGGTGATGCCGACGGTGAGGTTGTAGAGCACCGCGAAGATGCCGGCGAGGATCGACACCAGGACGATCTCTAGTGCTGCGACGACGACGGCAATGCCCATGACGCGATCGAAGGCCAGCACAGCCTCGAGATCGAACGTCGTCGTGCCGGATCCGATGACCTCGTCGACATTGCGCGCCATCGTGGCGATCACGCCGCTGTAGTCCATGAGGTACCACGCGCCCGCCACCGCCGAGACGATGACGATGGCCATGGCCACCGACAGCATGAAGGCAACCTTCATCACCGACCAGGCATCGACCCGATAGACGTAGAGCCGGGCCCGTCTCGGCGCACGACGCACCTTGCCACGCAGCGCCGTCTCGGGGATCTCGGCTGCCGCGGGCGGAGGTGGCGGCGGTGGCTCAAGCACGGGCGGGATGCCGACGACGGGCGTGGCGTCATGGCTGCCCACCTTGTCGAGCGTGCGCCCGATGGGGGTGGGCGCGACAGGACCCTCGGCGGGGGTGCCGGTCACCGCACTGCTGGACAACGAGCCCTCCCGACGTGTCCTGGAGTGCCCAGACTAACCCTGCGGAGCCGGCGAATCGGCTTCCTCGACCTCGTCTGCGACCGAGTCGTGACCGTTGTCTGCCTCGTCGCGATCGCCTGCACGCGCGACCGCTACCAGGCTGCGATCGTCGCCGAGGTTCATCAGGCGCACGCCCATGGTGTCGCGGCCGGAGGCCCGCAAC
>CAINGG010000554.1 GCA_903848435.1 uncultured Actinomycetes bacterium
CCGGCGATCTCGCGCCGCTGTCGCACATCGCGCTCGCACTGATGGGCGAGGGCGAGGTGCGCAACATCGTCGGTGAGAAGCTGCCGGCTGCCGATGCGCTCGCAGACGCGGGACTTGAGCCGGTGCGCCTTGCCGAGAAGGAGGGCCTCGCCCTCATCAACGGCACCGACGGCATGCTCGGCATGCTCGTGCTGGCCCTCGCAGACCTCGAAGTGCTCATCACCACGGCTGATATCGCGGCTGCCATGAGTATCGAGGCGCTCCTCGGCACTGACCGCGTGCTTGCCGACGATCTGCAGCAGCTGCGCCCACATCCCGGGCAGCGCCTGAGCGCTGCCAACATGCGCAAGGTGCTGCGCGACTCGGCGATCGTGGCCAGTCACGCCGGTCCCGAGGACACCCGAGTGCAGGACGCGTACTCGTTGCGCTGCGCGCCCCAGGTCAACGGTGCCGCACGCGACACCACCGACTACTGCGCCGTCGTCGCTCGACGCGAGCTTGCCGCCGCCATCGACAACCCTGTCGTCACCATCGATGGGCGCGTCGAGAGCAACGGCAACTTCCATGGCGCACCCATTGCCTACGCACTGGACTTCCTCGCGATTCCGGTGGCCGATGTCGCGAGCATGAGCGAACGACGCACCGATCGCCTGCTCGACCGCCACCGCAGTCACGGCCTTCCGCCATTCCTGGCTCACGAGGTCGGTGTCGACAGTGGTCACATGATCGCCCAGTACACCGCGGCGGGCATCGTGCACGAGCTCAAGCGGCTCGCGGTTCCGGCCAGCGTCGACTCCATCCCCTCCAGCGCGATGCAGGAGGACCACGTCTCGATGGGCTGGTCGGCCGCACGCAAGCTCCGCCTGGCCGTCGATGGCCTCGCCCAGGTGCTGGCCATCGAGATCCTGTCGGCGGCACGTGCCCTCGACCTGCGTGCACCGCTCTCCCCGGCCGATGCCACGGCCTCGGTCGTATCCCTCCTTCGCCGCGACGTCGAAGGACCGGGTCCCGATCGCTACCTCGCACCGGAGATCGCGGCGACCACCGCGCTCGTGCGCGATGGATCCATCGTGCGCGCGGTCGAGACCGTCACCGGACCCCTCAACACCCTGGAGGACTGACATGTCCGATGCCCTGCCCGGCGCTCGTCCGGTTTCCGCGCCTCGCGGCACGACCCTCACCGCGCGCGGATGGCCGCAAGAGGCTGCCCTGCGCATGCTGCAGAACAACCTCGACGCCGAGGTTGCGGAGCACCCTGACAAGTTGGTCGTCTACGGCGGCACGGGACGCGCCGCGCGCGACTGGGCGTCGTTCGACGCGATGATCCGCACGCTCACGACGCTGCGCGACGACGAGACGATGCTCGTGCAGTCCGGACGCCCCGTCGGCGTCCTGCAGACGCACGAGTGGGCACCGCGCGTGCTCATCGCCAACTCCAACCTCGTCGGCGACTGGGCCAACTGGCCGGAGTTCCGCCGGCTGGAGGCGCTCGGACTCACGATGTACGGGCAGATGACGGCTGGCTCGTGGATCTACATCGGCACCCAGGGCATCCTGCAGGGCACCTACGAGACCTTCGCCGCTGTCGCGGTCAAGAAGTTCGGCG
>CAINGG010000555.1 GCA_903848435.1 uncultured Actinomycetes bacterium
CCTTTCGGCGCCTGGCTCGCGACGTCAAGGCCCTGGACGACACCTCGACCGGTGCGGACTGGCACGAGGTGCGCATTGCGGCCAAGCGGGCGCGCTATGCGACGGAGGCCATCGCACCGGTCTTCCCCGACCGAGTGACGGAATTCGCGAGCGGCATGTCCACGATCACCGACATCCTCGGCGCTCACCAGGACGCCGAGGTCGCACGTGAGGTGCTGCGCGAGATCAGCGAAGGGGCGCCCGCCGGGCAGGCACTGGCGCTCGGCCGGCTCTATGAAGCCCAGGTGACCGACCAGTCGCGGGACCGAGCGGCCTTCGCGGATGCCTGGCCGCGCGTTCACCGCCTGGCCACCAAGGCGCACCTGTCCTGAGGCCCTCCGGGCGAGTGTGATCAACTTGCCCGGTCATGGTCGACCAAGACGCCTCCATCCGGGCTGCGGGCGTGGTGCTCCTCCGTGAGGGCGCCGCCGAGCCCGAGGTCGCCCTCATCCACCGCAGCCTGCGCAGCGACTGGTCGCTGCCCAAGGGCAAGGTGGACCCCGGCGAGCACACCGTGGCAGCAGCAGTCCGCGAGTGCGACGAGGAGACCGGGCTGGTCCCTGTGCTCGGCGCGCCTCTGCCCCGCCAGCACTACCTCGCCCTGGGTCAGCCCAAGGTCGTCGACTATTGGGCCGCGCGCGTCGCTCGCGATGAGGGTTTCTCCCCCGATGAAGAGGTCGACGAGGTCCAGTGGGTGCCCGTGGACCAGGCCGTGGCTCAGCTCACCTACCCCCACGACGCCGACCTCGTCCGCCTGGCGGCTGACTTGCCAGCCACCACGCCCCTGGTTCTCCTGCGCCACGCCAAGGCCATGAAGCGCAGCGACTTCAAGGGAGCAGACGACGCCGAGCGACCGCTCTCGGGCTTCGGCCGCACCCAGGCCAAGGCTCTGGTCCCCCTCCTTCAGGCCTACGGCATCGAGGCTGTCTACACATCCGATTCGGCGCGGTGCCGCGAGACCGTACGCCGTTTCGCCAAGTCCGTCGACGCCGACATCGTCGAGGAGCCAGCCCTCAGCGAGGCCGAGCACACGGAGCACCCCAAGCGGGCGGCCAAGCGCCTGCGCGCACTCCTGGCCGACCCGACGCCGATGGTGGTCTGCTCGCACCGACCCGTGCTGCCCGCCCTGGTCGAGGTCATCGCCGGCCTGCGCATCACCGGCCCCGCCGACCTCGATCCGGCCCTGCCTCCTGGCGGATTCCTCGTGGTCCACCGCGCCTTCACCGGCGACGCCGAGCCCACGATCATCGCCGTGGAGCGCCACGTGCCCTGACCGGCGTTCCACGGCCCGTTGAGTTTTGTTCACATGCAGTTCATCCGGGCTCTTCTGCTCGGCAACTCCTCGTGCCTAGGTTCGTGGTGACAGTGCGCCAACCATTCAGGAGGATCAGGGTGACGAACGCCCGTAGGGCCGCGCTCGCGGCAACGATCATGACCGGTGCCCTCGTACTCGCCGCATGCGGCGGCGGTTCTGGCGGCGACTCCGGCGGAGGAAGCGACCTCTCCGGTGCCGTGCGCATCGACGGCTCATCGACGGTCTACCCGCTGACCGCGCTGGCAGCCGAGGACTTCATGGCGGCGAACCCCGGCGTGCAGGTCACCGTCGCCTCATCGGGCACCGGCGGCGGCTTCGAGAAGTTCTGCCGCGGCGAGACCGACGCCAACGACGCCTCACGCAAGATAAAGGACGAGGAGAAGGCCGCCTGCGAGGCCGCCGGCGTTGCCTTCGGCGAGCTCCAGGTGGCGGTCGATGCCCTCACCGTCGTGGTCAACAAGGAGAACACCTGGGCCACGTGCCTCACCCTCGAGGAACTCGCCAAGATCTGGGCACCGGACTCCACGGTGATGAACTGGAGCGAGGTCCGCGCTGGCTTCCCCGATGTGCCCCTGGCCCTCTTCGGCGCCGGCACTGACTCGGGCACCTTCGACTACTTCACCGACGCGGTCAACGGCGAGGAAGGTGCCAGCCGCACGGATTACACGCCCACCGAGGATGACAACGTGACGGTGCAGGGCGTCTCCGGCTCACCGGGCGGCCTGGGCTACTTCGGCTTCACCTACTTCGAGGAGAACTCCGACAAGCTGAATGCCGTGGCTATCGACAGTGGTGCCGGTTGCGTCACCCCCAGTCTCGAGACGGCGCAGGACGGCTCCTACACGCCGCTCTCGCGTCCGCTCTTCATCTACCCGTCTGTTGCCGCTCTCAAGCAGGCTCAGGTGAAGGCGTTCTTCGACTACTACGTAGCCAACGACTCCTCGATCGCCGAGGGGGCGCTCTTCATCCCGCTGAACGAGACCCAGAAGGCAGCCCTGCAGTCCAGCTACGACGCCCTCGTAGCCCAGGCCGGGTCGTGAGTCCGGCGGGGATCCGCTAGGAAAGTACCGTGACCATGACGACGGCTTCGTCTGCCCCGGGGGGCCTGAACCCCCTGCGGCAGACGAAGCCGCGTTATGGCGAGGCGATCATCCGCGGAATCCTCGTGGCTGCCGCCGCCGTCTCCCTCTTCACCACCTTCGGGATCGTCATCTCGGTGCTCATCCCGTCCGTGGAGTTCTTCGCGGAGATCCCGCTCACCGAGTTTCTCTTCACGACCACATGGACACCACTTTTCGCCAATCCCGAGTACGGCGTGTTACCCCTTCTCATGGGCACTGTGGTGATCAC
>CAINGG010000556.1 GCA_903848435.1 uncultured Actinomycetes bacterium
AGCCGCGCGAAGTGTCCGCCGCTCGCGAGCAACTCCGAGGGAGCTCCCTCCTCCACGATGCGTCCGGCCGACACCACGAGGATGCGGTCGGCACGCTCGACCGTGGTGAGCCGGTGTGCGATGGCAATGCGCGTCACCGGACGACCGAGGATGGAGCGCATGACGATGTCCTGCGTGAGATTGTCGAGCGCACTGGTCGCTTCATCAAGCAGGATGATGCGCGGGTCGCTCACCAGGGCACGCGCAATCATGAGTCGCTGACGCTGCCCACCCGAGATCCCGCCCCCGCGATCGCCGATGGGAGCATCAAGGCCGCGTTCGCGCACCTCGTTCTCCAGCCCGGACTCAGCGATCACTTGCCAGAGATGGTCATCGTCAATCTGTAGCGGACCGCAGATGCACTCGCGATACGTCGACCCGAACGGCACGGAGGCCTGCAGAACGATGCCCATCTGCCGGCGCACGGCAGCAACATCGAGATCGGCCAGGTCCTGACCGTCGAACGACACCACCCCGCTCCAGGGGGTCTCGAACCCGAGAATCAAGCGCATCACCGTCGACTTGCCGGACCCGGACGGACCGACGACCGCGACGAACTCACCCGGCTCGACGCTGATGCTCACGCCATCAAGCAATGGGGGCTGGTCGGGGTCGTAGCCGAAGACGATGTCGGTGAGTTGGATGCGTCCCTGGAGTGCGCCGGGTGCGCGCGTCGGGCCCGGGCGCTCTACGGGAGTGGACGTGATCGGCACCATGCGCTCGAGCGTGGGGCCGATCTCGTTGAGCATCCATAGGTTCTGCGTCAGGAGCCCCATGGCGATGGTGAGTTGAACCACAGCGACAAACGCGCTCATGAACGCCGCGGCCGTGAACGCATCGCCCTCGCCGACGACGGCCAGGATGAGCACGACGTTGATGGCTATCGGCGCGGCGACGAGGACAGGCTGGGTGATGTTGGTCGCGGCCATGCGCCGACCGAAGGTGCTGATCGCGGGCGCCGCCAGGCTGGTCCAGCGTGAGAGGGCACGTGACTCGGCACCGCTGACCCGGATGGGGACGATGGCCTCGATGAGGGACATCAGATGGGCGTCGGCGTCGCTGCGCTCCTCCAGCAGGCGCTGGTGCAGGCGACGGGACCGATGCTGCGCGAGCGCCACGACAACCACGATGACTGCGATGGCCAGGGAAGTCGTGATGCCGAGGGAAATGTCGATGGCGAAGAGAAAGAACAGGTTGACCAGGCCGAATGCCGAGCTGAGCACCAGGGCAAGCGCTCCGTCGTTCACGACCTCGCGTGCGCTCTCGACCGTGAGAGCCCGATTAAGGATGTGACCGGAGGGTGTGCGCCGGAAAAAGGACATGGGCAGGCGCAGGAGGTGGGCCATGATCCCGGGGGACATGCGCGCATCGCTGGCATCGCGAACGCGGATGATGAGGATGTTGCGCGCCAGGATGAGAAGAGCGCCCCCCGCGCTGCCGAGGGCGAACGCCACGAGGATGGCCGCGGCCATGCTCGTACTGCCATTGGGCACCGCATAGCCGAAGAGGGCCGCGGTCGCGAGGGGCAGGATCAGCCCGACAAGGCCGCCAAGCAGCGAGAGCACGACCATCGCCACGACCTGGGAACGGCGACGGCTCACGGACCACCACACGAGCGATCGCCAGGAGGCACCCGTGGGAAGCGGGCCGGTGATCACGACCGCCTCTCCCGAGGGCCCCTCCCTGCTGACGCGCGCGCGGACGCGGGATCCTCCCTCGACCGCGAGCGCACCGCCTCCGCGGGGGAGGATTGCCTCGGCCTTCTCGCCATCCTGCGCGACCGCCGGGCCGGGGAGGGATGTCCACCACCGCGGCCCACGCGGCGCCGCCGACGTCATCACGCCGGACGCTGCAGCGGTCGCATCGAGGGCGGAGAGGTGCCGTTCGACCTGCGGGTCGGCTGCGCGTGCTTCGTCATCGAGGGTCGCCAGAGCGATGGAGAAGGCATCGACGAGTGGCGAGCGGAAGCGCTGCGCACGCGCGAGTCGTTCCTCCTGCGTGCCGGCGCTGGCCATGACGTCGATGGCGTCGTCCAGCGACGTGTCCCGATCGTCAGCCATGGACTAGCTCCGCGAAGAGTCCCTCACGCACCAACTCGGCGAAGGGTCCGCGCTGGACGATGCGCCCGCCGTCGACCACGAGGATGTCGTCGGCGTCGCGGATCGTGCTGAGGCGGTGCGCGACGACGATCGCGGTCACCCCGCGCGCCCTCAGGTGGGCCTCCACCTCGGCCTCGACTACGGGATCGAGCGCACTCGTGGCCTCGTCGAGCACGATGACGCGCGGATCCCCGACAAGTGCCCGCGCGATGGCGAGGCGCTGCATCTCGCCGCCGCTAAACCCCCCGTCGGCTGACGTGACCTGGTGGAAGAAGCCGCCGGGCCTGCCAAGGATGGTGTCCGCGATGCAGGCGTCGCGTGCGGCTCGTTCCAGCGCGTCGTCACCCAGTGAGTCGTCCCACAGAGTGAGGTTGTCGCGAATCGAGCCGGGAAAGAGCACCGAGGTCTGCGGGACGTAGGCGATGTCGCGCGTGCGACGCGCCCGCGGGATGGCAGGCCGGGGTACGCCGTCCAAGGCCACGTAGCCAGACCACGGGCGCAACTCGCCAACGACGAGCTTGGCGATCGTGGTCTTGCCGCTGCCACTGGGCCCGACAAGGGCGATGCGGCGCCCGGCGTCCACGTCGAGAGACAGATCTGCCAAGAGGGGGTCGGCCTCGGGGTCGTATCCGAA
>CAINGG010000557.1 GCA_903848435.1 uncultured Actinomycetes bacterium
ACCCCGTGATCGTTGCGACCGGCACGGCGTCGGGCAAGACACTCGCGCTGTGGCTGCCCGTGCTGAGCGACCTCCTGGCTGACGACTCGGCGACAGCGCTATACCTCTCTCCCACCAAGGCGCTGGCTCACGACCAGCTGCGCGCGCTCGAGTCGCTCGAGCTGTCGGGCATACGCGCGGCCGCCTACGACGGTGACACTCCGGCTGAGGAGCGCGCCTGGGTGCGCGCGCATGCGTCTTACGTCTTCTCGAATCCCGATCTCGTGCATCGCTCGATGCTGCCGCGCCACACTGCATGGTCCCGATTCCTGCGCGGACTGCGCTACGTCGTCCTCGACGAGGCACACCACTACCGCGGCATGTTCGGCTCACACGTCGCCGTGGTGCTGCGCCGACTCCTGCGCATGGCACAGCACTACGGAGCCGACCCCGTCGTGCTGTGCGCCTCGGCCACGATGGCCGATCCGCAGCGCGCCGCCGAGCGTCTTATCGGCCAGCCCGTCCACGCCGTCACGACCGATGGCGCCCCGCACGGCGCGCTCACCGCGGTCCTGTGGGAGCCGCCTGAGGCGGTGGGCATCGGCGACAGGGGCGCACAGGCACCGCGACGGTCCACCGTTGCCGAGACGGCCGACCTCCTGGCCGACCTCGTCTGCTCGGAGGTGCGCACGCTCGCTTTTGTCCGCTCGCGCCGGGGTGCAGAGACGGTGGCGATGCTGGCGCGCGATGACGTCGCCGATGTTGATGAAGAGCTAGCCGCACGCGTCGCGGCGTACCGCGGCGGCTATCTCGCCGAGGAGCGCCGGGCCCTGGAATCCGATCTGCGCGACGGTCGCCTCATCGGGCTGGCGACGACCAACGCGCTCGAGCTCGGCATCGACATCAGTGGGCTTGACGCTGTGCTGGTCTGCGGATGGCCCGGCACGCGCGCATCGCTGTGGCAGCAGTGGGGGCGAGCCGGACGACGGCAGGGCGAGGCACTCGGTGTGCTGGTGACGCGTGAGGACCCGCTCGACCGCTACGTCCTCGAGCATCCCGGCGTGATCTTCGATGAGCCAATCGAGACCGTCGTGCTCGATCCGGCCAATCCGCACGTGCTCGGGCCACACCTGCTGGCTGCCGCGATGGAGCAGCCACTCACCGCGGACGACGCGACCGCGTGGTTTGGGCCGACCGCGGTACCCCTGCTGGAGCAATTGGCCGCCGACGGCCTCCTTCGGCAGCGGCGCACCGGATGGTTCTGGACGTCGAAGGAATCACCGGCCGACCGCATCGACCTGCGCGGGGAGGCCGGCACGCCGATCCGTCTCGTCGAGGACGAGACCGGGCGCCTGCTCGGCACGGTCGAAGCCGCGCGCGCGCCGGCCACCGTTCATGCCGGAGCCGTCTACGTGCACCAGGGTGACACCTACGTCGTCAGCGCCCTCGATCTCGACGAAGCAGTGGCCTTCGTACGCCGCGAAGAGGTCGACTACTCCACGACGGCCGCCGAGGTCGCTGACTACCGGATCGTCACCACCGATCAGCAGATCGCCTGGGGCGATGCGCACCTGGCCATCGGCGAGGTCGAGGTGACGTCACAGGTCGTCGGCTATCTGCGACGGCGCTACGCCACCGGCGAGATCATCGGCGAGGAACCGCTCGACATGCCCGAGCGCATGCTGCGCACCCGCGGGGTCTGGTGGACGCTGTCCGACGCGCAGATCATGGACCTGGGCGATCTCGATATTGCTGGTGCCGCGCATGCCGCTGAGCACGCCTCGATCGGATTGCTTCCGCTGGTGGCCACCTGCGATCGGTGGGACATCGGCGGGGTGTCGACACCGATGCATCCCGACACGGGCCGCTGCACCGTGATGGTCTACGACGGGCACCCGGGCGGAGCCGGGTTCGCCGATCGTGGCTTCGAGTCAGCACTCACGTGGCTCTCCGCGACACGGGAGGCCATCGCGCGATGTCCGTGCGCCCAGGGCTGCCCCTCGTGCGTGCAGTCCCCGAAGTGCGGCAACGGCAACGAGCCGCTCGACAAGGCCGGGGCCGTGCGCATGCTCGACACGCTCCTGCGCACCTCACCCGGGCCCAGCCCGGGCTGAGGCACTGATCGGGGGCAGAGCGATGTCCCACGGTCCCAGCGCGCGCGGCGCATCGACCGACACGGTGACGGCGACGTCCTCGCCACGTGATACGCACGCATCCAGGCGCGCGGAGTTGGCTGTCGCTACCGCAGCGGCAGCCGTACAGCCCGCTTGAGCCGCCGCCAGCGCCACGAGATCGGCAGCGACCGCCGATCGTTGACGCGCCGTGGCAAGCGAGACCAGAGTCCAGGAGACCGCGCCGGACGCCAGCAGCACCGTGGCCATGAGCAGTCCGAGCACGGTTCCGGAACCCCGATCGCTGCTCACGGCACGACACCCGCCTCGACCAGCGCCGATGCCTCCGCGGTGACGTCGACGCTGAGCTCGCCGATCAACGGCAACGGGGCGTGCACCGGGCGCACGACCACCGCGTGAGCCAGGCCGTTCGACATGGTCAGTTGAAGGCCGGCGGTCTGGGTGACGTCAGCCCCCCGGGCTGCCTGCCTCGCCGCGGTCTGGGCGGCATCGAGCGCGCGCACGTAGGTCGCGCCGAGCGACGCCACCCAGACCAGGGCGACGGTGACGGCCAGGAGGATGGGCACGGCGAACGCGGTCTCCAAGAGCACGCTTCCGGTGTCG
>CAINGG010000558.1 GCA_903848435.1 uncultured Actinomycetes bacterium
CTCTCCGACCCCGTCGGCCCCGACATGGGCGACGGGGAGGCACTGCCCGAGGTCGAGGCTCTGCGCGCCCTGCCTGAGGGGACGCTCGGCTGGGCATTCCTCGCCTTCTACGAGCGCAATGGCTTCCATCTCCCGGGGCCATCCACCCCGGAGCCGGCGTACTACATCGCGCACGACATGAACCACGTCATCGCAGGCTACGAGCCGACCGGCCCTGGCGAGATCTCGCTCGGGGCCTTCAAGCTTGCCATGAGCGACACCGACGCCAACTGGATGGCGTTCATGACCAACCTGCTCATCCATGAAGCGGGTCTGCTCAAGCATGGCAGCACCACGCAGTTCATCCCCTACGGCGGAGACATCTACCCGGATGCGCAGGGGCAGGGCGCACTGCATCTGCCAGGGGCTGCCGACATGCTCGGGGAGGCCTTTGAGCGGGGTGCCGCCGTGCGCGGCGACTTCAGCCAGATCAACCACCTGGCCATCGCCCATCGGCCGGTCGCCGAGATCCGCGCCGAGTACGGCGTCGTGCCGCGCTCGGACGGCGTGGACGGTGGGCTCGGCATCGGGCTGCCCGCGAAAGCCCGATAGGACCCGGCGGCCGACCTCCTAGGCCCCGGGCTCGGCCTCGTGCTTGGGCTTGGTCACCGTGCCAGCGTGCGCCCGGGCCGCCGGGTCCTTGCGCACCTTCAGCCACGAAGCGACAGTGACGATGACGAGAATGGCGGCGATGACGCCGAGCGAGAAGAGTGTGGGGATCTTGGGCACGGCCGGATAGGTCTCGTGGAAGAACGTCAGGATCAACTTGACGCCGATGAAGACGAGGATCACCGCGAGCCCCATTGACAGGTAGATGAGCTTGTCGAGGAGCCCGCGGAGCAGGAAGTAGAGCGCTCGCAGGCCCAGCAGGGCAGCCGCATTGGCCGTGAAGACCAGATAGGGCTCCTGGGTCACGCCGAAGGTCGCCGGAATGGAGTCGAGGGCAAAGAGCAGGTCGGTGGAAGCGATCGCCACCATGACCAGGAGCAGGGGTGTTGCCATCCGCTTGCCGTCGAGTCGGACAAATAGCTTCGTCCCGTGGTAGTCCTCCGTGACCGGGTACCAGCGGCGGAACGTGCGGACGACAAGATTGTCCTTCGGCTCCGGGTCGGCGTTGCGGTGCCGGAAGAGCTGCACTCCGGTCCAGATCAGGATTGCCCCGAAGATCACGAACGTGAAGGCGAACGCAGCCAGCGCTGCGGCGCCAACGGCGATGAAAATGGCGCGTAGGACTAAAGCGAGGACAACGCCGATGAGCAGCACTCGCTGGTGGTAGATGCTCGGCACTGCGAACTGGGTGAGGATGATCACGAAGACGAAGAGGTTGTCGACCGAGAGTGACTTCTCGACGAGATAGGCGGCGAAGTACTGGGTGCCGAAGTCACTCCCCGACATCAACCAGACCACAACGCCGAAGGCCACGGCCACGCCGATGTAGAAGACGGACCACCACGCGGCCTCCTTGAAGGAGACCTCGTGGGGCTTTCGGCTCACCGTGAGGAAATCCATGGCGACGAGCAGGAGAATGGCGCCGATCGTGATGAGCCAGAGCGTCAGCGAGACGTTCAAGAATTCCTCCGGTGTGGGTTGCGTTCCACGTTAGCCGGAGGGTGGCGGATCTGCCTCCCGGGGCTCCTCGGTCAGGTCTTCCAGGGCGACGCCGTAGTCCGCCGCCGCTTCATCCTCTGCAATGGACTCCGGGCTGGTGGCGATCAGATCCGGGTTGCGGCGCACCGCAATCAGACTCGCGATGGTCGTGATAGCGAGTACGCCGATGATCACACCGAGAGAGACGACGATGGGGATGTGCGGGACCGCGAGGTCGGTGGTCTCGCCCAGAGCCTCCAGGATCAGCTTCACGCCGATGAAGACCAGGATGACGGCAAGGCCCTTGTTGAGGTAGACCAACTTGTCGAAGAGTCCGTGCAGCAGGAAGAACAACTGACGCAAGCCCATCAGAGCGAAGGCGTTGGCCGTGAAGACAATGTAGGCCTCCCGGGTGAGCCCGAAGACCGCGGGGATCGAGTCGATGGCAAACAGCA
>CAINGG010000559.1 GCA_903848435.1 uncultured Actinomycetes bacterium
CAGATCGGGAACAGCCGAGCGAGGTCTCCCGGGATGAGCTCGGAGGCCAGCAGCGCCTCGCGCGCGCGCATCCAATTGCGGTTGCCCTTGACGGTGTTGATCTCCCCGTTGTGAGCGATGAGACGGTAGGGGTGCGCCAGCGGCCACGAAGGGAATGTGTTGGTGGAGAAACGCGAGTGCACGAGTGCAAGAGCGCTCTCGACGTCCGGGTCGGACAGGTCCGGGTAGAACTCGCCCAGCTGGTGGGTCGTCAGCATGCCCTTGTAGACGAGGGTGCGGCCGGACAGCGACGGGAAGTACGCCCCGGTCTCGTGCTCTGACCTCTTGCGCAGGCAGAAGGCCATCCGCTCCAGGGCGAGTGTGGATTCGACCTGGGCGAACGGTGCCACGAACAACTGCTTGAACCGCGGCATCACGCTGCGCGCGGTGGCTCCCAGGGACGAATCATCGACCGGCACGTCGCGCCAGCCGAGGACGCGCAGGCCCTCCTCCGCCGCGATGCGCTCGATGTGGCCGCGCGCCACTGCCTCCTCGGCATCATCGGCCGGCAGGAAGGCCATGCCGACGGCGTAGCGACCAGCCGGGGGGAGGTCGAACCCGCACACGCGTCGCAGGAAGCGATCGGGAACCTGGATGAGCATCCCGGCCCCGTCACCTGAGTCCGGCTCGGCCCCTGAGGCCCCGCGATGGTCGAGATTGAGCAGCGCCGTCATGGCCTGCTGGACGATCGCGTGGGAAGGCGTGCCGGTCAGCGTCGCGACGAAGGCCACGCCGCACGCATCACTTTCGAACGCGGGGTCGTAGAGCCCCTGCGCCGGAGGGATGGCCGAGAACGGCGGCTGAACGAACAACGGGCCACACCTCCACGTCGCACGCTTCCCGGTCGGGAAGCGAAGGACGGGACGTCGTTGGCCCGTGCGATGGACACTACCAGGGGTCGGCGGCCGATGCCCTCAGCGGGTGTCGCCCTCCGGAGGCGCCTCGGTGGTGTCGGCGCTGTCCGGCACCACCTCGGTGACCTTCGCCGCGGGCTTGGGCGCGGCCACCTGCTCCAGGACCTGCTGGCGCTCGTCACGCTCGACGTACTTGCGCGGCGGCGTCACCTCCTCGCGTCCGGGCCGCAGGCGCGCCGACACGATGAGGTAGACCAGGGCGCCGAGGCCCACCAGGATCGAGGTCCAGACGTTGAGCCGCACGCCCAGGATCGTGTTGGCCGTGTCGATGCGCAGGTATTCGATCCACCCACGACCCAGGCAGTAGAGCAGAACGTAGAGCGCGAAGACCCGGCCGTGCCCCATCGTGAAGCGCTTGTCAGCCCAGATAAGGACCAGTGCAACACCGAGCATCCAGAGGGACTCGTAGAGGAACGTGGGGTGGAACGTCGCGAACTCGGCGTATCCGGCGGGCCGGTGCTGCGGGTCGATCTGCAGGGCCCACGGCAGCGAGGTGGGGGCCCCGAAGAGTTCCTGGTTGAACCAGTTGCCCCAGCGTCCGATCGCCTGAGCGAGCGCAATGCCCGGGGCGATGGCGTCCCCGATGGGTGGCAGCGCGACACCGAGGCGACGTGCCCCGATCCACGCACCCAGAGCCCCGAGCGAGACCGCGCCCCAGATTCCCAAGCCGCCATCCCAGATGCGCAGCGCGCCGATGACGCCGGATCCTCCCGGACCGAAGTACAGCTGCCAATCGGTCACCACGTGGTAGAGGCGACCACCGATGATCCCGAAGGGCACCGCCCACAGCGCGATATCCCCGATGACGCCGGCCGAGCCTCCGCGCGCGACATAGCGTCGCGATCCGACGACGACGGCGACGACGATGCCGAGGATGATGAGCAGCGCGTAGGCGCGGATCGGGATCGGCCCGAGGTTCCACACGCCCTGCGAGGGCGACGGAATGAACGCGAGAACGGATCCCATTACGTCGTCGCTGACGCCTACTGCTTCGTCGCGTCAGCGATGCGCTGCTCGAGACCAGCCTGATCCGCCAGCTGTGCACCGTCGAGCGGCTCGCCGTTCAAGAAGCCGGCGGGGGTCCCCTGGACCTGGGCGTCGTAGAACGCCTGGGTCGAGTTGACGGCCCAGCCGAGATAGCGACCGCTCGTCAGGCACGTGTTGAACTCCTCGAGCGGCACCCCAGAGATGCCTGACTGCTCGGCGAAGCCCAGGAGCTGCTCGTCGGTGAAGCCCTCGCCTTCAACGGTGGGCTGGTTGGCGTAGACGGCATCGTGATACTCAGCGGTCTTGCCGGCATCGATGGCGCATCCCCACGCGGAGATAGCCTGCGCCGACGACGTGTTACCGAGGTTGTTGTCGAGGAAGGCGGTCGGGCGCCAGACGAGCCGCACCTTGCCGTCCGTCGCGAGAGTCTGGATGCCCGCGCCATTGATGGCCTCGAGGGAACCGCACGCCGGGCACTGGAAGTCTTCCCACAGTTCGAGCAGCGGCGCGGTCGCCGGCGCGGTGCCGTAGGGCACGCCGTAGGGGACCTCTCCGGTCGAGTCGTAGACCCCCTTCGGCACGGGCAGCGAGGGATTAGGGCTGGGCAGCGGCTTGACCTCGCCGCCGCCACCGGAGCCGGACCGGGAGGCAAACACGGCAATGCCGATGATGGCGACCACGACCACGATGACGCCGATGGCACCGATGATGCGCACCGTGCGCTCGCGGCGCTTCTCCTGGGCCTGCTGCTCGGCGCGGGCCGCTGCCGCCTTCTCGCGGACGCTCTTGGAGGGCTTGTCCTTGGCCATGCTGCTCACAACCTCCGGGTCTGGGCTTGCGCACTACGGTACGGGCAGCCGTCACCCCTTGCGACGCCGCACCCCCGCCGCGAGTTCCGCCGCCAGCGCCCGGACCGAGGCCTGAGCTTCGCCGGGCGTAGCGGCGTCTAGCACGCGCCGGATGAACGCCGATCCCACGATCACCCCGTCGGCATAGCCGGCGATCTCCGCCGCCTGGTCGCCGGTCGAGACGCCGAGTCCGACGGCCACGGGAAGGTCGGTGACCTCACGGACACGCGAGACAAGGCCGGCTGCAGCGCCCGACACAGCGGCGCGAGCCCCGGTCACTCCCATCGTGGACGCCGCGTAGACGAAGCCGGTGCAGGCGGAGGCGACCGTCTGCAGTCGGGCATCGGTCGAGGACGGCGCAACGAGAAACACGCGATCGATGCCGTGATCATCCGTCGCCCGCGTCCACTCTCCTGCCTCTTCGGGCGTGAGATCGGGCGTGATGACGCCGGACCCACCCGCGCGAGCCAGGCCCTCCGCGAAGGCATCGACCCCGAATCGCTCGACGGGATTCCAGTACGACATGACCACGGTGGCGGCGCCCGTCGCGGCAACGCGTTGCACGACGTCAAGAACACCGGCCGGCGTCATTCCCGCGCGCAAGGCGGTGTCGGCAGCCTCCTGGATCACCGGGCCGTCCATGAGGGGGTCGGAGTAGGGAAGGCCCACCTCGACGATGTCGACCCCCGCTTCCACCATCGACTCGATGATCCGGACGCTGTCGTCGGAATTGGGGAATCCAGCGGGTAGGTAGCCGATCAACGCGGCGCGGCCTTCGCCGCGGGCGCGCGCGAAGGCCTCGCGGAGGTCGCTCATCGTCCCTCGGCCGCCTCGTCGGGGTCGTCGACACCGAACCACCTGGCAGCGGTGGCGACGTCCTTGTCGCCGCGCCCGGACAGGTTGACCAGCACCGTGGCATCGGGTCCGAGATCGGCGCCGATCCGCATGACCCCGGCGAGCGCATGAGCGGTCTCGATCGCAGGGATGATGCCCTCGGTCCGGCACAGAGCCTCGAATGCGTGCATCGCCTCCGCGTCGTCGACGGGCGCGTAGCGCGCGCGACCCGAATCATGCAACCAGGCGTGCTGCGGACCGACTCCCGGATAGTCCAAGCCCGCGCTGATCGAGTGCGACGGAACGGTCTGGCCCCACTCATCTTGCATGACGTAGGTGCGAGCGCCGTGCAACACGCCCGGAGACCCGCCTGCGAACCGGGCGGCATGACGACCGGTCGAGACGCCTGCGCCACCGGCCTCGAATCCCCACAGCTGCACGCTCGGATCGTCGAGGAACGCCGTGAAGATGCCCATGGCATTGGAGCCGCCACCGACGCAGGCGGCCACAGCATCGGGCAGCCGGCCGGTCGCCGTCAGCATCTGATCGCGAGCCTCGCGCCCAATGACGGACTGGAAGGTCCGCACGATGTCCGGAAAGGGGCTGGGACCGGTCACGGTCCCGAGGATGTAGTGCGTGTCGTCGACGCTGGACACCCAGTCGCGCATCGCCTCGTTGATGGCGTCCTTCAGTGTGCGACTGCCCGCCGTCACAGGCACCACGGTGGCGCCGAGCAGCCTCATGCGCACGACATTGAGGGCCTGGCGGCGGGTGTCCTCCTCCCCCATGTAGACCACGCACTCAAGACCGAGCAGTGCCGCAGCCGTGGCTGTCGCGACGCCATGCTGGCCCGCACCCGTCTCCGCGATGACCCGCTTCTTGCCCATGCGCACCGTCAGCAGGGCCTGGCCGAGGACGTTGTTGATCTTGTGCGATCCCGTGTGGTTGAGGTCCTCGCGCTTCAGGAAGACGCGGGCCCCGGAGCAGTGTTCCTGGCCGAAGCGCACCGCCTCGGTCAGCGGGCTCGGCCGCCCGGTGTAGTCCCGCTCAAGTCGCTGCAGCTCGGCGACGAATGCCGGATCGGCCAACGCGGACCGGAACCCTGCGTCGAGTTCATCGAGGGCCGCCGTGAGCGCCTCCGGCACGAACCGCCCGCCGTAGGGACCGAAGTGCCCCGTGTCGCTGTCGCTACCCACGACTCCCTCGCAGCGCCGGGTGGGAGCCCGCCGTCACGAGGTCATGCACGGCAGCCCGGGGATCAGCGGATGTCGAGAGGCTCTCACCGACGAGAACCGCGTCGGCTCCCGCCTCGGCATAGGCGATGAGGTCGCGCGGGCCGCGCACTCCAGACTCCGCGATGCGAACGCAGGTCGCGGGGATGGTCGGCGCCACGCGCGAGAAGGTCTCGCGATCCACCTCGAGGGTGCGCAGGTTGCGGGCGTTGACGCCTATCACGGTTGCTCCCGCATCGACGGCCCGGCGCACCTCCTCCTGGTCGTGGACCTCCACCAGGGGGGTCATGCCCAAGGAGCGCGTGCGCTCCACCAGGCTCACGAGCGCATTCTGATCGAGCGCTGCGACGATGAGGAGGGCGATATCAGCGCCGTACGCACGCGCCTCCCACAGTTGATAGCTGGTGACGATGAAGTCCTTGCGGAGGACCGGGATGTCGACTGCGCAGCGGACGGCGCGGAGATCGTCAAGGGTGCCATTGAAGCGGCGGGTCTCCGTCAGGACGCTGATGCATCGCGCTCCCCCAGCCTCGTAGTCGCGGGCAAGCTCAGCGGGGTCCTCGATCGCTGCGAGCTCGCCCTTGCTGGGGCTCGCGCGCTTGACCTCCGCAATGACGCCGACACCGGGCTCGCGCAACACGGCCTCCGCGTCGAGGGGCGCTGGTTTGCGGGCCGCGCATTCCTTGAGCGAGTCGAGTGACGTTGCTTGCATGCGCGCATCGAGATCTGCGCGCACCCCCGCAATGATGTCGTCGAGGACGGTCATCGCCCCGGCCGTTGACTCAGCACGTGGTCAGCGTGCCACAGCCGCGACGAGGTGTCTCAGCCGACCCCCGACCCCAGGTAGGGCACGAAATTGCGGACCACCGCGAATGCGGTGGCCGCGACGATCAAGACGACGGGGGCAACTCGGGCGATCACTGTCCTCGTCGGGGTTGGCGCCGGGTGGCGCCCCGTCCACGCGCGATAGATCCACACTCCCCATCCGATGAGGATGAGCGGGACGCAGATGACAAAGAGCGCATTGTGGTCGAAGGCGCCGGCGAAGTCGCCGTTGGCGAGGCAATTGGTCGCGCGCAGGCCTCCGCACGCCGGGCAGTCGATGCCGAGCAAGGCCTTGGTCGGGCATGCCGGATAAATGCCAGGCTCATGCGGATCGACGAACCGGATGAGGAGGGTTGCCGCGATGACCCCTGACGCCGCAGCGATCGGCGCGATGAGCCTGCGCCATCGCGGACGCGGATCGACGATGGCAGCCAGTTCCGGCTGCACAGGGCTGGCATCGTCTCGCGTGAGCACGGCCCCAGCCTACGGCGCTTCCGACGCCGAGGGGCGTCGATCGAGCGGAACACCGAGCGTGAAGCAGGCGCCTCCGCTTGGCGCACCCGATGCACGTGCCCACCCCCCCATTCCTTGCGCGAGCCGGCCGACGAGGGCAAGGCCGAGACCGGTGCCGACGGGGCGCAGTCCGCGGTAGCGCTCGTGCAGGATGCCGGGCTCGAAGGCGACGGCCAGGTCATCAGGGGCCAAGCCCGGGCCCGAATCGCTGAGCGAAAGGACACCCCACTCCTGCTCCTGGCGCACATCGAGGTCGATGCGCGTGCCTGCTGGAGCAACGCGCAGCGCGTTCTCCGCGAGGTTGTCGATCACCTGCCTGAGGCGAAGCGGGTCGGCGAGGACCGGGACCGGCGCACCGGGAATCCGCGCGACAAACGAGACATCAGCGCGCTCACAGCGATCGGACCACACCTGGGCCGCCTCACGAGCCACGGCCCCGAGATCGAGGGAAATGGGCACGATGCGGAAGTCGTCCGCACGCAGGCGAGCGAGGTCAAGCAGGTCCGTCACGAGACGGTCCAGACGGATGGCCTCGGCTGCCATCACCGAACCTGTTCGCTCGACGTCCTCGGGAGGGACGAGGCCATCGGCCAGTGCCTCGGCGTAGCCGCGCACGGACGTGATGGGGGTGCGCAACTCGTGCGACACGGACAGCAGGAACTCTCGCTGCCGTCCCTCGGACACCGCCAGGGCGGCACTGAGCCGATTGAGCGCCTCCGCGATGTCGGCGACCTCCGCCGGGCCTTCGGGCTGCAGGTCGACGCCCCGCTCTCCGCCACCCAGGCGATGTGCGGCCTCGGCAGCCGATCGGAGCGGTCGGGTGATACGGCCTGCGGCGATGACCGCGACCACGATCGCGATGCCGAGGCCAATCAGGAGAGCGAGCGCAAGGCGCCACAGCACCTGCGTGGCCGTGCTGCTGGCCACGGATGACGGCTGCACCAAGATCACACCGATGCCCCGCTCGATGGGGCGTCCGGCGACGAGCACCGCACCGGAGTCCGTGTCGACGACCGCGTCGACCGGCCGGCCCGAGGTCACCGATTCGACTTGGTCGACGCTGATGCCCGCGGGCAGGTCCGTCGCACCAGGCGTCACGACGTAGGCCGTGACCTGCTCGGCCTGCAGGATCGTGCCCACCCGCGGTGGAAGCACGTAGGTGCCATCAGGCCCCGCCCGCAGCGCGGATGACGTCAGACCGGCCAGCCGAGACAGGTCATCGAGCGCGAGCTTCTCGGCATTGCCCCGGATGAGGGGAAAGGAGATCAGGCCGGCCACCAGGACGGCCACGGTGGCAACGGCGCTCGTGAGGAGCACGATGCGCGGCAGGATCCCCGCGCGCCTCATGGTCCCTCGGCGGAATAGCCCACGCCGCGCACCGTGCGGATCGGGCTGGCCTCGGCGAGCTTGGCTCGCACCTGCGCCACGTGAACGTCCACGGTGCGCGTGCCGACCATGGCGGCGTACCCCCAGACCTCGGACAGCAGTTGCTCGCGGCTGAACACGCGTGACGGGTGCGCCATGAGGTACTCCAGCAGGTCGAACTCCGTCGCCGTGAGATCCACGGGAACCCCTGACACGGTGACACGCCGCGACGAGCGGTCAAGCGCGACTTCGCCCATCGTGAGCATGTCAGCCGCGACTGCCGGCTGAGAGTGACGGAGCGCCACGCGCACGCGAGCCACGACCTCGCGGGGGCTGAAGGGCTTGGTGATGTAGTCATCCCCGCCCATCTCCAGCCCCAGAATGCGATCGATCTCGTCATCGCGGGCAGTGCAGAACAGGATCGGCGTCCAATCACCATCGGCGCGAAGTCTGCGGCACACTTCGGTGCCGTCCATGCCGGGCAGCCCGACATCGAGCACGATGGCAGCGGGACGCAGGCGCCGCGCTGCTTCGAGTGCGGCGGGCCCCGTCGTCTCGACCGCGACGCGAAATCCATCGCGGCTGAGATAGAGGCGAAGGATGTCGGCGATGGCTGCCTCGTCTTCCACGACGAGGATGAGTCCGCGCGGTTCGGCGTCGCCGCCGACGCGTCCGGGTCGCTCCACGAGCTAGCCGAGTTCGCCCGGCTCAGGCTTGCGAGGAGGCAGACGCACGCGGCTTTTGACCCAGGCCCGCGGCGCGCATGACACCTCCGGCGATCCCGCCCAGTGCCACGATGGCAGCGCCCACCCAGAAGCCGACCCAGTGACCGAACACGAGGGCGACGGTCGAGACCGTGGTGCCGATCGTCACCAGCACGACCAACGTCCACGCCGCCGGGGTCGAGCCATGACTATTGCGCCTGCTGTCCATGCGTGACCTCCGTGCCGGGCAACCCCCTCGGTTGCCCGCCCATTCAACCAGCAGGCGGGCGCGGATCGGTGGGGTCCTCGCCGCGGTCGAGCGCATCCCAGGCGGCGACTACTCTCCTGGTCAATCGTTACGGGGGTCATTATGGCGATGGAGGCGGTAGCGACAAGAAAGAAAATCAAGGCAGGGGTGTTCTTGACGGATAGGCGGCTGGTTTGCCACACTGCCCTTCTATAAAACGGGAATGGGAAATTGATGCCGAAGCCAGCAGACTTATCCAAGACCATACTGCTGAAGATCCCCCCCGAGCTCCAGGAGAAGGGGCCGGGCGGCCGGTCGACCCG
>CAINGG010000560.1 GCA_903848435.1 uncultured Actinomycetes bacterium
CGGCGGGACGTAGACATTGTTGTGGCGGCCGAGGTAGCACGGATCGTGGTAGGTGACCTTCTCGGTGAGCCCCGTCTCGGGTGACGTGACCGGCGTGAGCCGGCCTTCACGCACGAGGGTGGCCAGGAGTTGCGAGTAGTGCACGACCTCGTAGTTGCCGCCGACCTGCGGGTACTCGCGACCGAGGGTGTTGAGGCAGTGCGGGCACGTGACGACGATCTTCTTGGCCTTGATCTCGTTGAGGACCTCGACGTTTTGCATCGCCTGCATCTGGAAGAGGAACTCGTTGCCAGCACGACGCGCCGGATCGCCGTTGCAGGTCTCGCCCTCGCCCAGCACCATGAAGCTGACGCCAGCCATGGTGAGGAGCTCGGCGACCGCCTTGGTGGTCTTCTTGGCGCGGTCCTCGAAGGCGCCGGCGCAGCCGACCCAGAAGAGGTACTCGACGTCGTCAGGAATGGCGTCCTCGCCGTCCATGCCGAAGACGCGGACCTCGAAGTCGACCTCCTCGATCCAGGCATTGCGCTGCGAGGCGTTCATGCCCCAGGGATTGCCCTTGGACTCGACGTTCTTGAACAGGCCGTTGAGCTCGGCAGGGAAGTTGGTGTCGATCATCACCTGGTAGCGGCGCATGTCGATGAAGTGGTCGATGTGCTCGATGTCGACCGGGCACTGATAGACGCACGCACCGCAGGTGGTGCATGACCACAGGGCGTCCTCGTCGATGACCGGCCCGGTCATGTCCTTATGTCCGGCCGCGTCGTATCCGTCGGTCTCCCTGTGCGACAGGCCCTCGCGTGAGCCGACGAGCGGTCGTTCGACCGCTTCCTTGACGGTGCCGGGCATCTTCGCGAGCACCGTCTCGTCGACCTCGCCCATCGGCGGATTCGTCCCGTCATTGGCCTTCTGCGCCGCCATCACATAGGGAGCCTTGGCGAAGGACGCCTCGCGCAGGTCCATGATCATGAGCTTGGGGCTGAGTGGCTTGCCGGTGTTCCATGCCGGGCACTGCGACTGGCATCTGCCGCACTCGGTGCACGTGGCGAAGTCGAGGGTGTCCTTCCATGTGAAGTCCTCGATGCGACCAACGCCGAAGGTGGCGTCGTCGGCGGGGTCCTCGAAGTCGATGGGCTTGCCACCGGAGTACATCGGCAGGAGCGGTCCGAGGCCGTTGGGCAGGCGCGAGAAGGCGACGTTGATGGGGGCCAGCGCGATGTGCAGGTGCTTGCTGTAGAGCACGATGAGCAGGAAGCCGAGAATCACGGTGATGTGCAGGATGACGCCGAGGAACTCAAGGATCTCCAGCGTGTGCGTGCCGAGGGGTTCCATCAGGGACGCCATGGAGTTGGACAGGAAGGCGCCCGGTAGTTGCCCGTAGAGGGCGAGCTTGGCACCGCGGTAGAGCTCGAGGGTCCACAGCACGTTGAAGATCATCAGCAGGACGACCCATGCCGCACCGATGTGCGAGCCGAAGAAGCGCGACGAGCGACCATCCTTACGGGGATTGTTGAGCAGGCGGATGATCGCGAAGAGGACGATGCCGACGAAGACCAAGACGACGAAGA
>CAINGG010000561.1 GCA_903848435.1 uncultured Actinomycetes bacterium
AGGCGCGCCAGCTCCTCGTTGTGCTCCCCCACGATCTCGGAGAAGCGGCGCAGCAGGCGAGCGCGATCACCCGGGGCGACGTTGCGCCACGTGGCGAAAGCAGCGTGCGCGCGCTCGATCGCGCGATCAGTCTCTTCGAGACTCGTCGCGGGTACGTCGGCAATGGACTCCCCGGTCACGGGGCTGATAACGGCGGTCACAGGCGTTCGAACCCCCGGTAGCGCTCCCAGTCGGTGACGGATCTCCCGAAGGCTTCGATCTCCACGCGGCCCATCCTGGCGTAGTGGGCCTGGACCTCCTCGCCGAAGGTGTCGCGCACCCACTGCGACCCCTCCCACAGGGCCACTGCCTTGTCGAGGGAGTCGGGCACGCGGCGGGCATCGGCAACGTAGGCATTGCCGGTGAACTCCGGCTCGAGCGTCAAGCCGCGCTCGATCCCGTCGAGTCCGGCCGCGATGATGCCCGCGACGGCGAGATAGGGATTGACGTCGCCGCCGGGCACGCGATTTTCGAGACGCAGTGACGGGCCATGGCCGACGAGCCGGAAGGCGCACGTGCGGTTGTCGCGACCCCACTTGATCGCGGTCGGCGCGAACGAGCCCTCGACGTAGCGCTTGTAGGAGTTGATCTGGGGCGCGAAGAGCAAGGTGAGCTCCTCCATGCGCGCCATCTGCCCGGCGACGAACGCACGGCCCAGATCGCTCATGCCGTCGGGCGAGTCGTGGTCGGCCATCACCAGCGAGCCGTCAAGGCCCCGGAAGGACAGGTGGATGTGGCAGGAATTGCCCTCGCGCTCGTTGTACTTCGCCATGAAGGTCAGCGACGTGCCCTCCTGGGCCGCGATCTCCTTGGCACCGGTCTTGTAGATGGAGTGCCGGTCGCAGGTGACCAATGCGTCGTTGTACTTGAATGCGATCTCGTGCTGGCCGAGGTTGCACTCGCCCTTGGCGCTCTCGACGTCGAGGCCGGCGCCCGCCATGCCCAGACGGATACGTCGCAGCAGCGGCTCGACGCGGGCTCCGCCGAGGATCGAGTAGTCGATGTTGTAGAGGTTGGCCGGAGTGAGATCGCGGTAGCCCGACTCCCACGCCTCCTCGTAGCTATCGAGGAAGACGATGAATTCGAGCTCGGTGCCCACGAGGGCCTGCATCCCCTTGTCGGCAAGCCGGTCGATCTGGCGGCGCAGGATCTGCCGCGGCGAGGCCACCACGTCGCTGCCGTCCTCCCACAGCACGTCGCACAGGAGCCCCACCGCGCCGTCCTGCCAGGGGATGCGGTGAAGCGTCGACAGGTCGGGCCTCATCACCATGTCGCCATAGCCGGAGTCCCAGGACGACATCGCATAGCCCGACACGGTGTTCATGTCGATGTCGACGGCCAGCAGGTAGTTGCACCCCTCGGTACCGTGCGCCAACACCTCGTTGACGAAGTGCTCGCCGTGGATGCGCTTGCCCTGCAAGCGTCCCTGCATGTCGGTGATCGCCACGACGACCGTGTCGATCTCGCCCGACTCCACCTCCGCGATGAGGGTGTCGACGTCGATACGCGCGGCCATGGCGCCTCCTCCGACGGCCGGCGCGGGATGCACGGGCCGCGAGCGAGTCTAGGGGGCGGCCGAAGGGAGCGGAGCCCGGTCAAGCCCGGCGGGACGGCCAAGCCGACCCTGTCGGGCGAGAATCGACCGCCGCCACAGGTCAGCGACCACCCCGGGGTGCTCCATCTGGGCGGCATGCCCTGTGCGCGGCAGCAGCGCCACGCTCACATCGGGGAAGGCCCGGGCGGCCCGGGCCGCGCCCGACGGATGCACGAGGACGTCGTTCTCGCCGTACACAGCAAGCACGGGCTGGCGGACGCGACGGGCCAGCGCCCACGGTCGCCGCGGCGACGGGTCGGCGAATCCGGCGAGGAGCCCGCGCAGTGACGACAGGAAGGCATCACCGACATACGGGTAGC